>CAYMSY010000557.1:0-2401 GCA_964393195.1 uncultured Alcaligenaceae bacterium
CAATTTCGCGCCTGATTTCACGCCATCCTCGATGTAGCCCGTGATGCGGGATAGCGCCGTACTGGTCACGATCGGTCCCATCTCGGCGTCAAGCTCCATGCCGTTCTTGATCTTGAGCGTCCTGGTGCGCTCGATCAGTTTCGGCATGATCTTGTCGGCAGCATCACCGACCAGCACTGCCACGCTGATCGCCATGCAGCGCTCACCGGCGGAGCCATAGGCCGAGCCAATCAGCGCGTCGACGGCCTGATCAATATCCGCGTCGGGCATCACGACCATGTGATTCTTCGCACCGCCGAGCGCTTGTACGCGTTTGCCATTCCTGGCACCCGTTTCGTAGATGTAATTCGCAATCGGCGTCGAGCCGACGAATGAAACAGCGTGCACATCCGGGTGTGCGAGCAGCGCATCCACCGCGACCTTGTCGCCCTGCACCACACTGAAAATTCCATCGGGCAATCCGGCCTGTTTCCACAGGTCGGCCATCATCAGCGATGGGGTCGGATCGGTCGGCGAGGGCTTCAGGATGAATGCGTTGCCGCAAGCAATTGCCACCGGGAACATCCACGCCGGTACCATGCACGGAAAGTTGAACGGCGTGATGCCGGCAACGACGCCGAGCGGCTGCCGCATCGTCCAGTTGTCGATGCCCGTGGAGACCTGATCGGTGAAATCGCCCTTGAGCAATTGCGGAATGCCGCAGGCGAATTCGACGACGTCAATCGCGCGCGAGACTTCGCCCTCGGCGTCGGTGAACACCTTGCCATGTTCCGAGGTGATGGCTGCGGCGATCGCGGCCTTATGCCGGTTCATCAACTCCAGGAACTTGAAGATCACGCGGGCGCGGCGGATTGGCGGTGTCTCTGCCCATGCCGGGAAGGCCGCCGCGGCTGCTTGCACGGCCGCGTCTACCTCTGCCTCATTGGCCAGCGCTACCTTGTGGCTCAGTGTGCCCGTGGCCGGGTTGTACACATCGCCGTAGCGGCCAGACGTGCCGGCGCGTGTTGCCCCCGCGATGAAATGACCGATTTCGGCCGGGAGGAGATTGCTTTCAACTGTGCTCATTGACTGCCTTGATGCTTCGATAAAACGCCTGTTGCGCTCAATCGTGGATTGTCGCGCTTTGTCGCGACTGACGAGTTCGCTATGCTCGAAATCGTCCGGGTGTAGAGTGTGAGGGCACTTGCCGGAGCGTTCGCTTGCAATACATGAATTAAGCGATTCGACAGCGAAGTACATAAAATTCGGAAATAAATTCCACGATACGAAATACGGCGCAAAAGGAGGACCGCATGCCCGATCCCACAAAGACACTCTCGCTCAAGGAAGCTGCGCTGGAATATCACCGCAGCCCGAAGCCGGGCAAGCTCGAAATCAGCGCAACCAAGACGATGACCAACCAGCGCGATCTGGCACTGGCGTACTCGCCGGGTGTTGCGTTCGCGTGCGAGGAGATCGTGCGCGATCCGGCCGAGTCATACAACATGACGGCCCGTGGCAATCTGGTGGGCGTGGTCACCAATGGCACGGCGGTTCTCGGTCTCGGCAACATCGGCCCGCTCGCTGCAAAGCCGGTGATGGAAGGCAAAGCGGTCCTGTTCAAGAAATTTGCCGGTATCGACTGTTTCGATATCGAGATGAACGAGCCGGATCCCGACAAGCTGGTCGAACACATCGCGGCGCTGGAGCCGACCTTTGGCGGCATCAACCTTGAAGACATCAAGGCGCCGGAGTGTTTCTACGTCGAGAAGAAGCTGCGCGAGCGCATGAAGATTCCGGTCTTCCACGACGACCAGCATGGCACGGCGATCATCGTCGGTGCGGCTGTGACCAACGGTTTGCGCGTCGTCGGCAAGAAGCCGGAAGACGTAAAGCTCGTGTGCTCGGGCGCAGGCGCGGCGGCGCTGGCTTGCCTCGACATGCTGGTTGCGATTGGCATCAAGATTGAAAACATCTGGGTGTCGGACATCAAGGGTGTGGTCTGGCAGGGCCGGGTCGAGGAGATGGACGACAACAAGGCGCGGTACGCGAAGAAGACCGATTTGCGTACCGTTGATCAATTGCTTGAAGGCGCGGATGTTTTCCTCGGCCTGTCAGCCGCACGCGTGCTGAAGCCGGAGTGGCTTGGCAAGATGGCCAAGAGCCCGCTGATCCTCGCGCTGGCGAACCCCGAGCCGGAGATCATGCCGGATCTCGCCAAGGCCGCACGCCCCGACGCCATCATTGCAACGGGTCGCAGCGATTATCCGAATCAGGTGAACAATGTTCTCTGCTTCCCGTTCATCTTCCGTGGGGCGCTGGACGTCGGCGCGACGACGGTGAACGAAGCGATGAAGGTCGCTGCGGTCAAGGCGATTGCTGACCTCGCAATGGCCGAGCAGAACGATCAGGTGGCCGCAGC
>CAYMSY010000558.1:0-2400 GCA_964393195.1 uncultured Alcaligenaceae bacterium
ACGCTGGCCAGCAGCGCAATGACGGAAGTGACCGCGATGCCGGCGATTCCGAAGGCAACGCCGACGGTAGCGGGATCAACGCTGGTCAGCCAGTCCATAGGTCAGCGCGGACCAAACAGTGAATCCAGGGACGGGTCGGTGAAGTCGTCAATCACGTGGGTCACATGTGCCGTATCGCTTCCCATCGCACGGACCTGGTCGCGATTGAGCGTTGTTGACAGCACGACGCAACTCATGCCGGCCCGCCGTGCCGCCTCAATACCAGCAGGCGCATCCTCAAAGACTACGCAGGCATGCGGGGCGACACCCAGGCGTTCGGCAGCACGCAGGAAAATTTCCGGATCCGGCTTGCCGCGCGCTACGTCGGCGCCACCAACCACCGCCTGAAAGTAAGGCCGCAGCTTCAGTCCGTCGAGGACCAGATCCAGGTTGTCGGGCGGCGCAGCGCTGCCGACGGCGCGGGGATAGCCGGCGTCTATGGTGCGCTGCAGAAAGGGCAGCACACCGGGCAATACGTCCAGATGCGGGCGGTAGAGGTCGCGGTAATGGGCCTCTTTTTGTTCCGAAAGCATGATCAACTCGTCCGCCGGCACATCGCGCCCGAGCAGGCGCGGAAAAATTTCGCGGTTCGTGAGCCCGGCACTCCAGCGAAAAAACTCATCGCGGTCAACCTGCACTCCCAGTTCTGGCAGCATCGCGTCCCATGCCAGTTGATGGTACGGCATGGTGTCGGCAAGCGTACCGTCCATATCAAAAATAAAGGCACGCACTGTGGAGTTTCCTGCAACATCAAAAGGTGAAAAACGCGCGAAACCAACGCTGCATGGGGATTTCCGCGTTGACAGCATGGCAAACCCTAAGCATAATCGACAGGTTTTTTATCGGAGGATTCCGCCCAATGAAACAGTCCAATAAGTTCGCTCTCGCAGCGATTGCAGTCGCAGTAGCCGCCGGTCTGGCAGCTTGCGGCAAGAAAGAAGAGCCGAAAGCGGCTGCTGCAGCGGCACCCGCTCCGGCTGCTGCCCAGGAAATGGTTGTCAAGATCGGCCACGTTGGCCCGACCTCTGGTCAGATCGCCCATCTGGGCAAAGACAACGAAAACGGCGCCAAGCTGGCTATCGAAGAAGCCAACGCCAAAGGCATCACCATCGACGGCAAGAAAGTCAAGTTCGAGCTGCTGGCCGAAGATGACGCTGCTGACGGCAAACAGGCTACGCAAGTTGCCCAGAAGCTGATGGACGCCAAGGTTGTCGGCGTGGTCGGCCACCTGAACTCCGGCACCTCAATCCCGGCCTCGGCGATCTACAACACCGCCGGTGTTGCCCAGATCTCCCCGTCCGCCACGAACCCGAAGCTGACCAATCAAGGCTTCAAGGGCGTGTTCCGCATGGTGGCTAACGACGTTGCTCAAGGCACGGCGATCGGCAACTACTCGGTCAAGCTCGGCAAGAAAATCGCCATCATCGATGACAAGACCGCCTACGGCGTTGGTCTGGCTGACGAAACCGAGAAGGCTGTCAAGGCCGCCGGTGCCGCAGTCGTGATCCGCGAAGCGCTTGCCAACGAAAAAGAACAGGACTTCAAGGGCGTGCTGACCAAGGTCAAGGCCAAGAACCCTGACGTCATCATGTTCGGCGGCATGGACGCACAAGCCGGCCCGATGCTCAAGCAGATCAAGGCACTCGGCATCAAGGCCAAGTTCATCTCCGGTGACGGCGCCCAGTCTGCTGAGCTGATCAAGCTCGGCGGCGACGCTGCTGAAGGCTCCTTCGCCACGACCGCTGGTCTGCCGAAGGAAAAGATGCCACAAGGCCCGGCTTTCTACGACAAGTTCAAAGCCAAGTTCAATGCTGACGTTCAGGTTTACGCTCCGTTCACCTACGACGCAACGAACGTTCTGATCGCCGCCATTCAAAAGGTTGGCACCGATCCGGCCAAGATCATTGACGCTGTCAAGCAAACGTCGATGGACGGCGTGACCGGCAAGATCGCGTTTGACGACAAGGGCGACATCAAGGACGGCGCCGTGACCGTGTTCGTGGTCAAGGGCGGCAAATGGGAAACCGTTGAAATCGTCGGTGGCCCGAAAGAAGCCGCTCCGGCACCGGCCGCCGCTGCACCTGCAGCCGCCCCGGCTCCAGCAGCTGCTGCTCCGGCCAAGGAAGAAAAGAAGAAGTAATTCTTCAGTCTTCGTGAAAACGGCACCTTCGGGTGCCGTTTTTGTTTGTGCGGATGGTCATTTCAGCGGTACAACTTTTGTCTGAAGTCCTTATTTCAATGGGCTTGGCGCAAATAATTGCATAAAGTCGACTTTGTGCAATTTTCCGCTTCAAGCCCTTTATGAGCGCCATTTCAGGAAAAAGCTGATCGTTCAAAAATCATGCGTCCGGGTCCGCAACC
>CAYMSY010000559.1:0-2398 GCA_964393195.1 uncultured Alcaligenaceae bacterium
TCGCCGAGAACCCGAACGGCTATACCGTTCTGTCGAGCTACCAACTGCCACCAACGCCGTTGCCATTGATTCGCGTGATGGCGCAGCAGAGCAACTGCTTCCGCATCGTGGACCGGTCAGCGGGGCTCCGAGGAACGATCCAGGAACAGGAGCTCAAGGATGCGGGCATTCTGAAAGCCGAGACCGTGCCGAAAAAAGGCGAAGGGATAGGCGCACGCCTGACGCTGACACCGAGCCTGACGTTCAGCGAGGACAACGCGGGCGGCGGCATTGCTGCGTTGCTTGGTGCGATTCCTGTGTTGCGCGATTGGGCTGGTGTAGCGAGCGGCGTGAAGTTCAAAGAAGCGCAGGTGGTGCTCCTTCTGACCGACAACGAAACCACGGAGCAACTGGCTGCCGCGACCGGCAGCGCGCGTGCGACCGACCTCGGCGTCGGCGGACTCGTGATCGGCAAGGTGATTGGCGGCGCGGCGGGCTGGGGTATCACCAACGAGGGCAAGGTGATCGCCGCCGCATTTCTCGATGCGCACAACAAGCTCGTCGTGCAGGCACGTGCGCTGGCACCGGCAAAACGCTGACGCCAGGTGCGCAAGGAAAAAATCTCAGCCCCGTGTAGCGTTGATAGCCTCCAGACCTTCGCGTGCCTGACGCAACCAATCCTTTTGCAGTGACCTGGTGTGGCGGGGCCAGTGCTTTGAATCATTGACAACCTGCTCGTAGAGACGGCCCGCATCCGCGTTGCGATTCTTGTCACGCAGCCATTGCGCATAGCGAATCAGCGGTTCCGGACCGTTGCCCGTGAGTACCGCGTGATGAAACGCGGCCTCCGCGTTGTCCGGCTCGGCGACCGCGAGCACGCGTGCGTTGAGCAACGCTGCGGCGCCGGTGTTGCGGGCTTCATGATGCTGAAACAGCGTGCGCAAGGCTGCCGCTGCGGCCGGCGCATTGCCGCAGGCGAATTCGGCTTCGGCGAGCCCCGTGAGCACATCAGGATCGTTGGCGAACGGTCCCTGAGCGCATTCGCGGAATTGCGTCGCCGCGCCGGGCGCATCGTTTTTGCCGAGCAGCGCCTGTGCCAGACGAATGCGATTGCCAACGGTGGGCACCTGATCGTAAGCGCGCTGCGCCTCACGCATTTCGCGATCCGGATCGACAAAGGCCTTGACCGCTTGCGCTGCGCCGCGCGCCGTGCGGTTGAAGCGCAGGTCGGGCAGATATTCGGCGAAGAAATAAACGATGCTGCCCAATAGTGGCGCAGAGAACAGGATGATCAGCCAATACATCTGGCGACCTGTGCGTACCGCGTGAATCGCGAAGAACAGCGCGACAATGACGTGCAACCCCAGTCCCAAATACGGCATCTGTGCCCCTGCCTGTCGTGATGACGAAGAACGGAAGTATAGGCAGGGACCATGACACTGGAATGGTAAAGTCACAGTTCAAGTCTCTGATTGTTTGCTGCCATGAACGCACCCGTTTCTCCGTCTGTTCTCGCGAAGAAAGACGTCGCCAATCATTTCCATCCGTACACCAATCTGCGTGCGATCGAAAAAGACGCGCCGCTGATCATCGTCGAGGGTGACGGCATTGAGGTGATCGACGATGCCGGCAAACGCTACATCGAGGGTATGGCCGGCCTGTGGTGTGCCTCGCTCGGCTTCAGCGAAAAGCGTCTGGGCGAAGCGGCAAAGCGGCAGATGGACATCCTGCCGTATTACCACTCGTTCTCCGGCAAGGCACATAACGTGGTGGCCGAGGTCAGTGAAAAACTGATCTCACTTGCGCCCACGCAGGCGTTACGCGATGGCCGCGTGATCTTTGCCAACTCAGGCTCCGAGGCCAACGACACTGCGTTCAAGCTGGTGCGCTACTACCACAACGCCATCGGCAAGCCACTCAAGAAAAAAATCATCGCACGTGGCAAGGGCTATCACGGCGTCACGGTCGCAACCGCTTCGCTGTCGGGCATTCCGACGATGCACCAGCATTTCGATTTACCGATTGAAGGCGTGCTGCGCGTCGGTTGTCCACATCCGTATCAGTTCGCGAATGACAGTGAATCGCCGGAGCAGTTTGCGACCCGGCTGGCGGAAGAACTCGAAACGCTGATCCTCAAGGAAGGGACGGGCACCATTGGCGGCTTCATTGCCGAGCCGGTGCAGGGCGCGGGCGGTGTGATCGTGCCACCACCGACGTATTTCGAGAAGATTCAGCCGATCCTGAAAAAGTATGAAATTCTGTTCATTGCTGATGAGGTGATCACGGGTTTCGGCCGCACGGGAAACATGTTTGGCTCGCAGACGTACAACCTTGAGCCCGACATGCTGACCACGGCGAAGATGATTACCTCGGCCTATGAGCCGTTTTCGGCGCTTTACGTCAGCGGCAGGATTTATCA
>CAYMSY010000560.1:0-2397 GCA_964393195.1 uncultured Alcaligenaceae bacterium
GTTGCGATCTCGGCATAGGTGGGTGCTGCAAAAAAACGCTGGATAGCAAAATAGGCAATTGCGATGAACGCCGCGTAGCCAAGCAAAAACGGAACAACCTTGGTAGGTTTATGCCCGTTTTCCCCGGCCCAGCGCAACGCGCAAGCGACTGGAATAAGGAACGCCACCACGTATTTCACCAAATCAAATAGTTCAATGCTCACGATTGCTCCACCGGTATAGCGGGTAGGCGTTCAGCCCCCCAGGAGTCGGGTTGGTCGGGATATGCGTCATAACGCTGACAGCCAGAACAGAATCCCCACAGCGGGTTTCCATGCGAACATTCGCCTTCGGCTCCCGCATCTGCCGGGTGAGGTTTAAGCGCTACCATTCCTTACTCCCCCAGTCGGCCTGCGCAGCATAGCCCATGCGTTGGACAACGGTATCTACATCGTCCTCCATGGCGCACTCATGCAACCAACTTGCCTTTTCGGACGCCTTTCCTTGCTCGAACGCGTCTTCACTCAGCCGATTGAGTTCTTGTAGCCGCTCGATCTCGCTGGCTGCTTTTGCAGGCCAAGCGCTCAAGTCTTGTCCGTCTGCATCATATGCCGCGTGTATTCGCCGCAGATTGCTCAGCATGTGCGTCGCCCGGTCCAAAAAGTCTTTCTCTCCCTGGCTCATTGGAACTGGTACGACGCCATCAACATAAGGGTCCATCTCTTCAATCACAACAGCTTCGGAGGTGCTATGGCTGCTATTTGTCCGGGTTACGGCGAAACGGAGTAGCTTACCGCCTGCCATCAACACAGACGGAAGTTCATGGAACCCTTCCTCCGTAAGCTCCGAGCGAAACTGGTCAAGGCTTTCGTTGCCGAAGTCTGCGATTTCAAGAACCATCTGACCTGGATAGGTCGCAAGATAGTGCCGTACCAACAGACTGTTGCTAGCAAGCTGCACCAAGCGCATGAAGCGTTCAATAGTCATTCAGAGGCCCCCCTTGTCGTTACGCATCATTCTTGAAAATAACATCCCAGCGAACCTGATTAGCTTTCAAGAAATTCCGTCAGCCGCTCATCGGGTGTGCCCGGATACACCTGCTTGATGATCGCAAAGGCAGCGCGAGCAGCGTCATCGACGTTGGAGTAAAAAGTCGGTTCGGTATCCACGTCCTCACCGGACTTCAAAATGCCGGGGAACTGGCTATATTGGTCACCGAATTCCTGCTGAACGAACCAGCGCCCATCGGCGCACTCGACCAGCACCAAGCCAGAGTTCGGATAGTCGAATTTGTCGCCATCCGACCGATAATTGAAGTCGAAGTGATGGTGATCGACCGTCTTGTACTTCTCGTGACTATTCATGAAGTCATTTCCTATTGTTTTTTTCTGCTGTCACTGCTGGATGTCGCAAACAAACTGCGAATTCACCACGACGCGGCCACATTTGATTTGCTCGACAAGCGCAGCCTCCGCTTCCGCTCGCCCCTTTCTGGGGGCAAGCAACCGCCCATCTTTCTGGCCCCACACGGCAGCTACTCGCTTGGCGGCATCCAGCAACGCCTTCTCTTCAGCGCAAATCATATAAGTTGGTGCGGTCATGGTTTCATCCCCGAATCATTGGCCTGTCTGGGCAAGTCAGCCAGTACGGTCTGCACTTGGCTATACAGCCCGGCTAGATCGTTGCTCAGCGTCTTCCAGACGATTTCCAAGTCAACCTTGAAGTACCCATGTGCCACGGCGTTACGCATCTGGTAGGCAAACGCCAAGGGTAATTCCGGGTGTGCCTGAGCGAATTCCGGGAAATGGACTTCGATGTTGTGGCTGGCCTCGCCGATGATCTCGAAATTGCGGATCACCGCATCCTGCGCCATTTCATCCTCAAGAAACGCCACTTCGCCCAGGTCTTCGGTATAACGCTCGATGCGCTCAATGGCTTGCAGGATGTGGCCCAGGTAGTCGGCCAATCGTTGTTGATCGCGGCTCATACCGGCACCGCCTCGGCAAGCACGGCGGCACGGAACTTCTCAGGCAACGCTTTGGGGGTCAGCACATCCACCGGCACGCCCAACAGTTGCAGCAACTCATGGCGGATCGCGCCAATGTCGAACAGCGACGTTTCCGGGGTCGGGTCAATCAGAATGTCCAGATCGCTGTCCTCAGTGTCGTCGCCGTGAGCGACTGAGCCAAAGACGCGGGGATTGCTCGCCCGGTGCGCAGCTACCACACGGCGGATTGCATCCCGGTTTGAGGCAAGGGCTAGAGATGGTTTCATTTGGCTTCACTCATCATGCGTCCTTCTTCCCAGCCTCAATAGAAATGAAGCCTGGATAATGCTGAGCCAGCTCGGTCAAGGCCAGTTGCACCGTTTGCAGCAAGAGTTGCGCCGAGGCAAACTGACCATGAGAGCGTTGGCTCT
>CAYMSY010000561.1:0-1818 GCA_964393195.1 uncultured Alcaligenaceae bacterium
ATCAGAGTGACCACTTTGCGCCCAGCACGGCGACCTTCATGATCAATTACCGCGTCGAGGATCTGCATGGGCTGGTCAAAATCCTGCGTGAGGAAGGCTGCAACGTGCTCGACAAGATTGACGATTCCGAATACGGAAAGTTTGCCTGGGTCATCGATCCGGAAGGCAACAAGGTAGAGCTTTGGCAGCCGCCTGCGGGCCAATAAAGAGCGAAACAACATGTCCACCATCAAACCGCTCTCAAACCCCGAAACCGACCCGCGCGTGAAGGCTGTCTTCGACGATATCCGCGCCACACGCAAGACCGATTTCATCAATAACCTGTGGCGCTCCCTCGCGTTCGATCCAGTGCTGCTGGAAAGGACATGGGGTGAAGTGAAGGCGCTGATGACGACGCCGACGCTGCTTGACCCGATGGTCAAGGAGATGATCTATATCGCGGTGTCGATTGCGAACTCGTGCAGCTATTGCGTCCACTCGCACACCGCTGCGGCGCGCGCGAAGGGCATGACCGATGCGCAGCATGCCGAGCTGCTGGCGATTGTCTCGCTGGCGGCGAAGACCAATCATCTGGCGAACGGCATGCAGGTGCCGGTGGATGCAGTGTTCGACGCCAACGCTTCCACGCAGTCACGCAGTCGGGCCAGCTACCTCACCCGTCAGGCGCGCGGGCTGGGCACCTTGCGAAAAAACGGCGCCGCCGAGACGATGACCAGCATCAGCGCGAGCGGCACGGTCGACACGTAGCCCACATATTTGAAGCCAAGCGCACCGATCACGCCGCCCAGTGCAAACGCGGCGATCAGCGCGCCGAGCACGCGCAGCTTCACGCGATTGGCGCGCACGACGGGCGCAAACGCCTGCCCGGTGCGGTTCCAGTAAATCAGTCGTCCGAGTTCAATGCCGAGATCGGTGACGAGCCCCGTCACGTGCGTGGTGCGGATTTCTGCGTTGGAGATCTTGGTGACCAGCGCATTCTGCAAGCCCATCACGTAGCACAGCAAAATCGCGGTCAGCGATACGCTGACGAATTCATGCAGCTTGAGCGTCGCGCCGACCAGGCCAAACACCAGCAATAGCGCGGCTTCCAGCAGCAGCGGCGCAGTGTAGGTGATGGTCGAATCCGGGTGCGAGCGACGCGCGAAATTGACCATCAGCGCCGTGCTCACGGCGCCGCCGATGAACGCGACCAGAGACAACAGCCCGGCGACCGCGTGCGCGACCTTGCCGAGCACGAGATCATCCGCCGCCGAGGAGACCACGCCGGTCATGTGCGAGGTGTACTGCCCGATCGCGAGAAATCCGCCCGCGTTGAGCGCGCCGGCGACGAACGCGAGCGCAATGCCCAGGTGCAGGTTGGCGCGATGGGTGCGCGCCGTGGCGGTGAGCGCGCTCAGGTACTCGACAGGCATGGCGCTTACTTCGCCGTCACCAGCTTGAGGATCACGCTGACCGCCGTAATGATGGTCCCGACCAGCAGCGCCGCGCAGATGACGCCGCCGACAACGAAGTGCTTGATGCCCAACCCGGGCGGCGGGTCCACATGGTCAGTCGAACGCCCCAACGCGGGCAGCACGCGAAAGATGGTTTTGATCGCGTAGGCGACGCAGCGGAGGTGATTGGTGGGGTGTACGGGCGTAGTCACAGGCAAAATTGTAGCCGCAGCATGTAATGGCTTTTTAACAAAGTCCATATTTCATGGGGCATAGCAGCGCATAATGATTAAAGTCGACTTTATGCCTAAACGCGCCCTTAGCCCTTATCAAATAAGGCATGGATAAAAAAGAAGCTTCGGCTAGAATTAAAATTAATAAACTT
>CAYMSY010000561.1:1828-2395 GCA_964393195.1 uncultured Alcaligenaceae bacterium
CTTAGCCCTTATAAAATAAGGCGTTCAGACAAAAGTTGAATGGCTCAACACCCCTTTGCGAACCGCCGAAGTCGTCACAACCAGCGCCGGACCCGCGTTCGGTACTGCCGGTAGTCGTCGCCAAACAGTCGCTCCAGCGCCTCCTCTTCCGGTTCGATCTGAAACCGGTTGAGATACAGCACGAACAACGGCAGCAGCGCAAAGCCAAGCACCTGCCCGAACCACAACGCGAAGGCCACGAGCAACAGCAAATCACCCAGATAAATCGGGTTGCGCGACCAGGCGAAGACGCCCGTCGTGACCAAATGCGACGCGCGCGCCGGACGCAACGGATTGACCGTCGTCTTCGCGCGCACGAACGACGCTACCGCCGCAAACATCAGGCCAAGCCCGAGCACCAGCACGGCTATCGCCCATCCCGTCTGTCCCGGAATGCGGAACTGACCGGGTTCGACGTAACGTGCCAACCCCCACATCGCGGCAGCAAAAATCGCGACGACGACTGGCGGCGGAATAAGCGTTTTCATGCCGAGCAGTGTATGCCCGCTACATTCACGTCATGAGCCA
>CAYMSY010000562.1:0-2395 GCA_964393195.1 uncultured Alcaligenaceae bacterium
AGGCCAGTCGCACCGGCCACGCCGCCGACTAGGTTGGCGACCAAATCGCTGACCAAGTTGCCATCCGCATCGGTACTCAGAAGGCCGCCCGTGTCAACAATCTTGCCCTTCTGTTTGTTGCCATGCTGCTGGTATTCACCACCGATCGCAAAGTTCTTTTGCAACAGATAAGCGATTGACGCTTCGGCACGGAACTCTTTATCGCTATCGCAGTTCGAGTGGCCCTGGTCGCATCCTCCGAAGCCAGTCAGACCTATCTGGTTGGCTGCCGTGTAGCGCACCGTGACGTTGACCAGCGTGCTGTAGCGGAAGAACACCTTGGTGAACGCGAGGTAGGCTTCCCAGTCCTTGGCCTTGTCGGCGTTCAGGGTGCGGACGAACTCAGGTGTGGTGTTCTTCTTGTAAAGGAAGCCGATGGCGGTTTGTGGAATAAAGCTATCCGAGGTGTAGACGGCGTCGCCGAACAAACGCAACTTGGCGCCGTACGTGTCCATATGCAGCTTGCTGCCGTTCGGGCTCAGGCCGAGGTTGCCGGCCAGACCCAAGACATCCGCCACCATTGCAACCGTGTTGACGTTCGACAGGTCGGTCGTGAGCTTGGTGTTGACGTAGGAAAGCTCGAAGCGATCATAGAAGCCGATGGAGCCGCCGATCCAGTTGATGTCGTAATTCGGCAGGCGCACATAAGTGAAACCTGCGCCGCCGTTGATGCCGTCACGGGTCTCATAACCCGTGATGGTCGCCCACGGCACCGCGCCGCCACCGCCTGCACCGTCTACCGTGAACACGCCGCCGGTCAGGAACACCTTGCCATCGTTGTAGAGACCCGCCCAGGAGCCGCTGGAGAACAGGCTCAATGCCGCAAACGCGGCGGCCTTGATCCAACTGGAACCCTTTGCCTTCGACCCTTTCATGCCTCGACTCCCTCTTCTGGTTGCTTGACCGCGATGTGGATGGGAAGTGGCCTCGTTGGACGCCTTCCCCTGGCTACCCTGATTGCTTCTACGCGCTGACAAAGTGCTCAACGTTTTCACCGACGGCTTTCTCGCTGCCGCTGCCGGTGAAAAGAGCCCCGAAGCCGAATCGAAACCAAAAAAAAATCCACGTGACGGCCCTCGCTTGGTGGAGAGTCGTAACGTGGACTTCGATATCCGGGGGGTCGAGCGTCTTTGCTCGAACAACACGCTTTATCGTGCGTGCCTCTTCAGCAGCAATCCGCGTGCCAAATGCGACATCAGTGTGAACCGGTAGTTCCGGTACCGGCTTCGGCACCGACGTCGACGGGAGTGAGCAACGTCGGTACGAGTTGGGCATAGGCCCAGACGCAGCCGGAAGCCGTGACCAGCAGGACGAGTGCGGCAGCGAGCAGTTCGCGATGCAGCCGTGATGGAACGTTCATGGGAAACGCCGTGTTAAGGAGTGCCGCGGCTTCAGGGCGGCAGATACGTGAGCGGATACTGCGGATGCACGTAGACGCCGACATGGCGGGCGCCGAAGTTCATGAGCCTTACGCGCTGCAGGACTTTGGCTTCGAGATCGGGATCGCCAAAGCTGCTCGACACGATCGCGCAATCCGATACCGAGCCATCGGGCTGGATGGTGAGGCGCAGCATGATGGTGCCCGCCTGCATGCCCGGGTTCTGCCGGGCCGCGCGATTGAACAGGGCGAAGAAGGCGGTCTTGTCGCGATCGAACGCGAGCTGGATTTCCTGGGGTGTGCGTCCGGAAGTGTTGCCGGTGCCGGAGCCAGCGGCAGGACCGGCGCCGTCGCCACGTGCGCCTTGCCCGATTCCGATGCCGTCCTGCACAGCTTCTGTGCGACGCATACCCAAACGGGTGCCTGCATCCTGTCCTGCGATGCCCTGGGCGCCCGCATGGCCGATGCCACCGCTGCTGCCACGGGCGGCGAGCGTGGCGCCGGCGCCCGCCGGTCTTGGCGCGCTGTCCGTTGCGGCGCTGGTGAGCACGTTCTGGCTGAACGCATCGAGCGCTTGATCCGAATGCAGTGCGGCGAGGCTGGAGCGGTAGCGCAGGAGTCCGGATTGGCTCGCAATCTCGCGGGCACCGGGTGTCGTTGGTGTCGGCAGTGTCGATGGCGCCGCAGCGGCGGAGCGGTCGTGTGCCGGCGTGGCCACAGGCTGGCGATGTGGCGGCGCGGTCTTTTCCGGCGCCGGCTTGGGCTCCGCGGGCGGTTTGACCCGAGGCGGCGGTGCGAGGTCCGGCAGTATCCGCACGCTTTCGATCACCGTGGCCAGCGTGTCCGGTTCCGGTTCCTGCCAGTGCAGCCAGGGCACCACGATGGCGGTCGCGGCGACCGCGGCCAGCGTCGAGCGCGCGATGCGCCTGAAGCGTCGATCGGTTTGGTCGACGAGTCCCCAGGAGTCGAGGCCGAGGG
>CAYMSY010000563.1:0-2394 GCA_964393195.1 uncultured Alcaligenaceae bacterium
GCGACGCTGCGGCCGCAGGGCTTGAGCATTCGCAACATTCTCGAGGGCAGGGTGAGTGCCATCGAAGATCGCGGCGGTGCGATCGTTGAAGTGCGCGTGCAACTGGCAGGGCGCGAACTGCTGTCGCGCATCTCGCGGCAGGCACTTGACGAGATGAAGCTGGAAACCGGCCAGCCGGTGTTTGCACTGATCAAGGCGATCGCATTCGACAAGCGCAGCATGGGCTTTACCGCGTAGGTCGTCAAGAACGCACCTTTGAGATCAGCTTTGCCGTTTTTTCTCCAATAGCTTTTTGTTGAAAGCCTTTTTTGAGTAGGGCTAGAAGGCTATTTTCGCTAATAGTCGACTTATAGTCTTTTTCAGGCTTATGCCCTATTCAATAAAGCTTTCAAAGAAAAGCTATTGCCACGGCCGGAAGGTATCGTGCTGTGAAGTACAGGCGCCTTTGCTTTCGGTCAGGCGTACACCGCGTACCGGAATCGTTGCCTGCAAGTCGCCGGAGAGCCGGGTTTCAAGTTCAAAGCTCTGGTCCGGATTCACTTTCACGTTGACCTGATGCTGCGTGTTGAAAACCTTGCCCATGCCCGGCGCCGAGCAGCGTCCGGTCCACGACGATGCCAGTTTCGTGTGCTTGACGTCGTGCAGCGAGCAGCGAACGCCCTGATCGGCAAGTCGCGACTGCCAGCCCTTCGCCGACAGCTCGCTGTTGGCGATGTCGTCCACGCAAAGTTCGCGCACCTTGCCATTCACGTCAATGCGATAGGCGCCGGACGCTAGTTGCGGTGCAGCATGAGCGGGCAGTGACGCCGCTGCGAGCGCCCACGCGCCGAACGCAGCGCGCATGCGGAGCGCTGCAAGCGCGCTGCGGATTGCGTTGGTAGCGAAATACTTCATGAGCAGATGTTAACGCCGGATTTCCGGCGTTGTACTACGTCGCGCATCCACTACATTTAACGCTGAACAGTGCGCTGCTAGCGGTGAATTCGGTTTCCGGTTTCGCGCGCGGGCAGTACGCTACAGAAAAAACAGAAGGAGGCGCCATGCTTGGCCTGATGCAACACCATCCGCTGATGATTTCGTCGGTGATCGAATTTGCCGCGACCTATCACGGCGATACGGAAATTGTCTCCCGTCGCGTCGAGGGCGACATCCACCGCACCAACTACGCGGAGGTCAACCGGCGCGCAAAACAGATTGCCAATGCGCTGGACGCGATGAAGATCGCGCAGTCCGCGCGCGTGGGCACGCTGGCGTGGAACGGCTATCGCCACTTCGAGCTCTACTACGGCGTATCGGGCTCCGGCCGTGTGCTGCACACGTTGAATCCGCGGCTGCATCCCGACCAGCTGGCGTGGATCGTCAATCATGCCGAAGATGAAGTGTTCACCTTCGACATGACTTTCCTGCCGCTGGTCAAGGCGGTCGCGGCCAAGCTGACCACGGTCAAGCACTTCATCGCGCTGTGCGACGCCGACAAGCTACCCGCAGACTCGGGCATCCCCAATCTCATGAGTTATGAAGCATGGATTGGGGCGCAGTCCGCCAATTACACCTGGCCCGAGTTCGATGAGAATCTGGCGTCCAGCCTGTGCTACACGAGCGGCACGACCGGCAACCCGAAGGGCGTCCTCTACAGCCATCGCTCGACCATGCTGCACGCGATGGCGGGCGCTGCGACCGACGTTATCGGCATCTGCTCGCGCGACACCGTGCTGCCAGTGGTACCGATGTTCCACGTCAACGCGTGGGGATTGCCGTACCTGATGCCGATGGTTGGCGCGCGCATCGTGTTTCCGGGCGGTGCGCTGGATGGCAAATCGATCTATGAACTGTTCGAGTCGGAGAAAGTGACCTTTTCTGCGGGGGTGCCGACCGTCTGGCAGATGCTGCTGTCGCACATGGAGGCAGGCGGTCTCAAGCTGTCGTCAATGAAGCGCACGGTGATCGGCGGTTCGGCCTGTCCACCCGCGATGCTGGACGCATTCCGCGACAAGTATGGTGTCGTGGTCAACCATGCATGGGGCATGACCGAGATGAGCCCCATTGGTACCTACGGCACGTTGAAGGGCAAGCACCTTGATGCCGATTGGCCGACGCAACGCGCAATCCTGCTCAAGCAGGGCCGCGCCGTGTTCGGCGTCGAAATGAAGATTGTGGATCCCGAAGGACGGGAACTGCCGCGCGATGGCAAAGCATCGGGAGATTTGCTGGTTCGCGGCTCGTGGATCGTCGGCGAATATTTCAAAGGTGAGGGTGGCGCCATTCTCGACAGGGATGGCTATTTCGCTACGGGTGACGTCGCAACGATTGATCCCGATGGCTTTATGCAAATCACCGATCGCAGCAAGGACGTGATCAAGTCCGGCGGCGAATGGATCAGCTCGATCGATGTCG
>CAYMSY010000564.1:0-2385 GCA_964393195.1 uncultured Alcaligenaceae bacterium
GCCAACGATCGGGAAAAAGCGGCCTACCGCGCCTTCGCGAACAGACTCGCAGGCGCACCGGTGAGCTGCAGCAGGGTCTGTATCATCGGCGACGCGCCGACGACGCGGACATCAATGGCTTGCGCCATCAAACGCGTAAAGGCGTTGGCAATGGCGCCACCGCACACAAAGTCCACGCGCAGCACACCGCGCATGTCAATCACGACAGGATTGGTGGTAACCGCATCGGCCGTAATCGTCTTCAGACAAGGATCACTTGCCCCTTTGAGTTCACCCAGCCAGATGATCCGGTCATCCTCGTCAAGCGCCTCGGGTGGAGCGTCTTTCTCCGCAGTTTGTGCGGTCAGCACGCTTCGCTGTGCCGGCGACAAGGGTTCCATCGTCGGTGGTGAAATCTCGAAAGTAATGGCAAAGTCTACGGCGCGATCGTCAAACTGTTCGCTTTGCCCGGCCCACTGCAAGAGCTCAAGTACCAGATACCACTGCCCCTTGCGCGTTGCGCTGCCCGCCTGCAACGGACCGGAGAGGCGCCGGATGGTGGCGTCGAGCGCACGAAACGAGATGGTGGCGCCCTTGCGACGCAACGAGGCTAGCGCCCCGGCCAGCAGGGTGCCGCATATGTCGTTCACGCCGTTAAGCTCGGCAATATCGAGGTCAAAACGCGGTGGTACCGCATCCTTGCGGCGAGAAGCCTCGATCATCGAGACGATGACCGGCGCATGCGGATCCGTCATTTCTCCGCGCAGAAGTGACTTCGGTTTGGCGCGAACTGCCGTCTTGGTGCCAACGGGAGCCGCGCCGGCGGCCATTTCGTCCCAGGCGGGCGCCGAACGCTCAAACTGAACGACAAAACGCAGCGCCAGTTCCTCGAAAGCCGTGCGGTCACCGTTGCGCGCATGCAGGTCAAACAGACACATCCAGACCATCGGTTGCGAGCGTTCGACCGTATCAAGCGCGTGAGTAAGCGCGGCTGTTGCTGCGGTCGCATTGCCATGCGCAAACATGAGCGCTGCATTTTCCAGGGATGGGCTGAGGCTGCCCTCCTCTTCCACGTCAATCCGCAGGGCTTCCCGCGACCAACCACCGATCTCGGTATCGCCTGCCCTGCGGCCGACTGCAGGACTGGCCCCCTCCTTCTGCTGCGCAACCTGCTGCTCGTCCTTGCGCGCACGTGCGTCGTCGAGCGGCGTGACTTTCGCTGCATTGGACGATTTGCCAGGACGTGGGAATATCGTGAAGACCATGAAGAAGAAGCTACACCTTTAAAGCGATGGTCGCAAGCATGCGAATCAACCCCGATTTTCCCCTACTGTGCAGAAACGGCGTCAACGAGACGGTAGTACAGGCCCGCAGGATCGTCCTTGAGGACCTGTAGTTTTCCGGAAACCGAGATTGCGTCAAAACCATAGCGAATATCGGATTTCGCGCGGACTTCGATCATCGCATCCGGCCCCGCAGGCAGACAAAACGCACAGTGCGGCGGCGCCGCCACCAGCAAAAAGCGGCGCTGTTTGTCGCCAATATCCAGAGGCATCATGAAGCCCTGAACGCTGATTGTCTTGCCGTCCAGTGCCGTCACCGCCCGGTCAAATGCTGGCACCATCTTCTTGTTCTGCTTGACCAACTCCACCTGCCCCAGCAGCCGCCAGGACGTAAACCCCGGTTTTTCAGGCAGGAATTGTGAAGCAGGCATTAACGCACCGTTTGCGGGCACTGGAGTCACCGCGAACGACTGCGGCAGCAGCGCGGGCAACAAGATGGCAAGCAAAGCACGAGAAATTAGACGAAACATGGCGGTTACCTCGACGAGAGCTGGGCGGCAACGTCAATCGACACACACCGCCACAGGACCGGGATAGTAGCAACAACGGCGAGTGCCGTCGCACCAAGCAGACCGGCCAGCCAGAAGAAATATCCATCGGAAATGCTGATCACAAGCCCCGGTAGTGCAATCGCCCGCAACCCGTAAGCGCCCAGCGCAACTAAAAAAACCGCCATAACGGCGGCCAAACAGGTCAATACCAGCGCCTCACCCAGCACGATCGCGGCAACAGTGTGCCGCCCACTCCCCATCGCCCGCAACAGCGCCAAGTCGGGCTCCAGATGAGTCAGCGCCTGCAACATAGCGCCAAGCAATGACGCCATGGCGGCCGCCACGAGAATGCCTGCGAACACTTTGACGATCAGCGCAACCCATTCAAAACTGGTCATGAGCCTCGCGGACTCCAGTGCCGGAACCGCTGCCTGCAAAGCAGGCTGGGCATTGATGAAGCGCGGCAATGTAGCAACGCCCACTGGTCCCCGTGCCTGGACCAGTGCAAATGTCGCTTCCTTGTCGGCACTGGCACTGTGCCCCTCATGAACAAGCCAAACACTCTCAATGGG
>CAYMSY010000565.1:0-2385 GCA_964393195.1 uncultured Alcaligenaceae bacterium
TCAAATGCCGCACTTCGTTGGCGACGGCGGTTTTCAGGCCGGCAAAGCTGAAATCTAGATCGCCCGAGTGCAAAAGTGGTCGCGGAATCGCAAACGCCTTCGCATCGCCGTTTTCAGCCTGTTTCGCCAGCAACGGCCCGCCCGGATAAGCCAGCCCGAGCAGTTTGGCTGACTTGTCGAACGCCTCGCCTGCCGCGTCGTCAATGGTGTCGCCAAGAAGTGTGTACTGACCCACACCATCAACCCGCATCAATTGTGTATGTCCGCCGGACACCAGCAAAGCCACGAACGGGAAGATCGGCGCCGGATCGGCCAGAAGTGGCGACAAAAGGTGCCCTTCCATGTGGTGCACCGGGATCAGCGGCTTGCCCCAAGCGAAGGCCAGACTCGCCGCCAACTGTGCGCCGACGAGCAGGGCGCCGGCCAGTCCCGGGCCCTGTGTGTAAGCGATCGCTTGCAGTTTATTGCCCGTGATTTGGGCGTCCCGCATCACCTGGTCGACTAACTTGAGTCCGTAACGGATGTGATCACGGCTCGCAAGTTCGGGCACCACGCCGCCATACGGCGCATGCAAGGCAATTTGCGAATGCAGCGCTTCGGCGACCACTTTGCCCGTCGTCGCGTCAAAGAGCGCCACGCCGGTCTCGTCACAGGACGACTCTATGCCGAGCACCAGTCGTGGGGACGCCGGATCGCGAGTTGAGTTTTCAGCCATTTCGCGATATATTATCGGGCTACTCAGCTGAAACGCGGCTCCGGGCGAAACGTCCGACTACGCTGCAACAACTTACACACTACCGCAATGATCATCAAAGTACGCGAAAACGAACCTTTCGAAGTGGCAATGCGCCGCTTCAAGCGCGCCATCGAAAAAACCGGTCTGCTGACCGAGCTGCGCGCACGTGAGTCCTACGAAAAGCCGACGACCGAGCGCAAGCGCAAACACGCCGCTGCCTGCAAGCGCCATTACAAGCGCATTCGCAGCATGCAACTGCCGCCGAAGATGTACTAGAGTTTTCTGCTGGGTAGAAGAAATGCGGCTCCTTCGGGGGCCGTTTTTATTTCAGCTTGCTATTTGATCCCGACCATTTTCCGTTCGTGGTGATCCTGAGCCCGTCGAAGGATCGAACCATGAACCCGCCAAGGAGCGCGACGATGTCCCTCAAAGAAACCATCACCAACGACATGAAAACCGCCATGAAGGCGGGCGACAGCCAGAAGCTCGGCACCATCCGCATGCTGATGGCCGCGATGAAACAGCGCGAAGTTGACGAGCGCATTGTGCTCAGCGACGCTGACATCGTCGCTCTGGTCGAAAAGGCGATCAAGCAACGCAAGGAAGCGATCGTCCAGTTCACCGCCGGCAATCGTGCCGATCTCGTTGCCAAGGAAGAAGCCGAAGCCGCCGTGCTCGCAGTCTACCTGCCTGCACAGATGAGTGATACCGAAGTCGACGCGGTGATCACGGCAGCAATCGCCGAAGTGGCTGCATCTGGCGTCACCGGCAACGCCGCGATGGGCAAGATCATGGCCATCGTGAAACCGAAGCTCGCCGGCAAAGCGGATATGAGTGCGGTGTCGGGCAAGGTCAAGGCGAAGCTGGGCTAATCCGGCTTGATCGCGAACTGCCCCTCGCGCAGCATCGCAAACTTCGTGATCAGCGCCCTCGCCTTCGCCACACGTTCGCTTGCCGGCAACGCCGCGAGTTCCTTTTCGGCGTAGGCAATCGCCTTCATCGCGGCGATCTCCGGTGGCGTGAATCCAGCATGCTTGAGCGTGCGCATGAGCGCGCGAACTTCGGGCGGAACCAGCAGATCCTCGCTCAGGTCCAGCGGCGCGCCTTCGCCCGGAAGCTTTGACAGAGCGCCCTTGCTAGCTGCTTCGGCGGCGCGGCGTTCGGCGATGATGTCGGCCCAGTGCATTTGAGGAATGTCCTGTATTGATTTGTCGCGGATTGCAGGTATCTTAGGCGCATGAAGTTTTTCGTCAAGTTCGCGGCGTTGGTCGCCATCGTCGGCGCCGTGGGCTGCGCAGCGCTGCTCACGCAAGGCGGCAATCCCAACTACAACGCCGCCAGAGCGCATCACACGCCCGACGGTTTCCGCAACAACTATCCGCACGATACCAACCAGAACTTCTGGAAATGGCAATGGGAGCGGCTGCGCGATGGCACGGTTTCGCCGCCAACGACGGGCTGGGCGAGTGTGTTGCCAAGTGTGAAACCTGACATTGTATTCCTCAAGGCCAATCGCAGCGAACGCACGATCACCTGGGTCGGTCATGCGACCGTACTGCTGCAAACGGCGGGCGTCAACATCATTACCGATCCCATCTTCGCTGACAGCTCATCGCCCGGTCCGTTCGCAGAGCCGAAGCGGCAGGGGC
>CAYMSY010000566.1:0-1175 GCA_964393195.1 uncultured Alcaligenaceae bacterium
CTCGACTACAACCTGCTGTTCCGCTGGTTCGTCGGCTTGCAGATGGATGATGCAGTGTGGGATCGCACTGTCTTCAGCGCCAATCGGGATCGCTTGCTGTCCACCGAGATGGCGCGGGAGTTCTTCCAGCGCGTGCTGTACCTGGCCGAGTGGCAGGGCCTGGTGTCCGACGAACACTTCAGCGTCGATGGCTCGATGATCGAAGCCTGGGCCAGCCACAAGAGCTTTGTGCGCAAGGACGACGGTGGATCGAACCCGCCCAAGGGCCGCAATCCGAGTGTCGATTTCAAGAATGAAAAGCGCAGCAACAAGACGCATCAGAGCAAGACCGATCCGCAGTCGCGCCTGTACAAGAAGGGCGAATACACCGAAGCCAAGCTGCGCTACCTAACGCATGCGCTGGCGGAGAATCGCAATGGCCTGATCGTGGATGTGGAGACCACGCAGGCCGATGGTCGTGCCGAATGGATCGCAGCCGAACGCATGATCACGCGCAGCGTGCGCAAGCGCGGCGCAACCATCGGAGCGGACAAGGGTTACGACGTGCCGGAGTTTGTTGGCTTTCTGAAGCGTCGCCATTTGAAAGCGCACGTCGCAGCCAAAGATAAAGGCAGCTCGGTCGATGGACGCACGAAGCGCGGCAAGGGTTACGGAATCAGCCTGCGGTGCCGCAAGCAGATCGAGGAATCGTTTGGCTGGATCAAGACGGTGGGTGGCTTGCGCAAGACGCGGCACAAGGGGTTGGAGAAGTTATCCGGCCAAGCCTTGCTGACGTTTGCGGTGTACAACCTGACGCGGTTGCTGAAGCTGATGACGTTTGAGCCTGCGATGGCCTGAAGACCAAGCCGACCGGTGATCGCATCGCGGATCGGACGACAGGTTTACGCCAGTTATCTGGATCGGCCCGGAATCTGAAAACTTCCGGACCATTGAAAAATAGAGGGTAGACGGGTGTTTTTCACCGGCCTGCTAAAGAAAGGAGACTCTGATATGTCGGCAACGCACTGGCTGTTTGCAGCACTTCTGTCCGCATCTGGAGCTGCAGTCGCAGCGGAACTCCCACAGGGGTGGTTGTTGGCGGGCAGCCACCCTCAGGATTACGTCGTCACTTTGGATCGCAAGACGGTAAGTAGTGGCGCAGTGAGCGCTTCATTGGCGTCACGTTCCCCAGATGC
>CAYMSY010000566.1:1185-2382 GCA_964393195.1 uncultured Alcaligenaceae bacterium
CTTCGGCACCCTGATGCAGGAGTCATTGCCAGAAATCTACAAGGGCAAAAGAGTGCGGTTGACCGCACAGATCCGATCCAACCAAGTAAAAGGCTGGGCTGGTCTGTGGTTTCGGGTTGACGGAGAGCCACGTAAAGCGAGTTTGGCGTTTGACAACATGGACGATCGCCCGATCAAAAGCAGCACTGATTGGCAGCAATACAGCATCGTGCTTGACGTTCCAATTGAAGCATCCGCTCTAGCGTACGGTGTTCTACTCAATGGAGCGGGCCAAGTATGGGTAGACAGCGTCAACTTTCAAGTCGTTGACCAGAGCGTACCCACAACACGGCAGAAGGTGGAGCGGACTTTTCCTCCAGCCCCTACAAATCTTGACTTCGAGGAGTGAATGATGAGCGCCATCGGCCCAACCATCATTCAAGCCGACGGTCATGCCCGGGCGGTAAATCGGTCGGTGAGCGTACGCTGTGGCATGACTGCGGCTTAACCTGGGCGTTGGGCTTTCATCGGAGAATGCGACTATGAGCAGCCAAGACACGAAGCAACCTGCGAGCGGCGCGCGCATCCGTGGCGGTGTGGGCATTGGTCTCGGCATCGCCCTGGGTAGCGCGCTTGGCGCCGCTCTAGGCAGCGTCGCAATCGGCGTAGCCGCTGGCGTTGTAGTTGGCGTTCTTAGTGCTGCCATTCAGCGGCGAGAACACGGTGGTGGCTAGGTTGACTTGCAAGCTCAGGCTTCGTTTTTGCGCTCGGCCCAACCCGTCATTCCAACGGCGAATGCGCACGTCAACCTGAGCGCTAGAGCCCTTGAAGAGCCTCCATCAATTCGAAAGCGCTTCACGCGCCGGCACAAAAGCTGAGCTACTTCAACAACGATATCGAGTTGATCGACGCGGGCAACTCGGTCGCCATCGCTGCCCCGCCCCCATCCCCCGCCCCCTCAACTCCACGAAGGCAGCAACTCCGACACCAGCGGCGTGAACGTTTCGGATTCGAGCAGGGTCGCGGCGGCGGCGATGTCCGGGGCGAAATAGCGGTCGCGCTCGTAGAACGGGACCGCCTGCCGCAACGCGGCGTGGACGAGGCGCAGGGGTTCGGAGGTGGTCAGCGGGGCGTGGAAGTCGATGCCCTGCCCGGCTGCGAGCAGTTCGATGGCGACGATCGTGCGCGCGTTCGCCGCCATGTCGAGCAGGCGGCGCG
>CAYMSY010000567.1:0-2376 GCA_964393195.1 uncultured Alcaligenaceae bacterium
CGCAGCGCTGCAGATCGTCGAGGCGGTCCAGACCATTCTGGTCGAGAGCGACGGCGCCTGCGTCACCCTTGAGGTCGCAAGCGCCGGCATTTCCGGTCCGCGCGGGCTGACAGGCGCTCAGGGACCTCCCGGTCCGTCCGGGCCGCTCAGCGCGCTCACCGACCTATCCGATGTGGTGCTTGTCACTCCCGAGGGCGGCGACGTCCTCACGTACTCATCCCCCACCCAGACATGGATCAACGAGAAGGCGACCAGATTGGTCGACGGAGGTAATTTCTGATGGCCAATACCCTGCGTATCAAACGCCGCGCCGCCGGCGGTGCGGCCGGCGCTCCCGCGTCCCTCGCCAACGCCGAACTTGCGTTCAACGAACAGGACAACACGCTCTACTACGGCACCGGCACAGGCGGGGCAGGCGGCACCGCAACCTCGGTCATTGCGATCGGCGGTCTGGGCGCCTTTGTCGGCTTATCCGGTAACCAGGCCATTGCTGGCACCAAGACGTTCTCCAGCACGATCTCTGGCTCGATTGATGGCAATGCCGGGACTGCGACCAAGCTCGCGACCGCGCGCACGCTTGGTCTCTCGGGTGACGTCACGGGCACGGCGACCTTCGATGGCAGCGTCAATGCGACCATTGCAGCAACGCTTGCGAGTAGCGGCGTGACGGCAGGAACCTATGGCTCCGCCACGCAGGTTGGCCAGGTCACCGTCGATGCCAAGGGGCGCGTGACGGCTGCCAGCGGCGTCGCGATCACGTTCCCGGTCACCTCGGTCGCTGGCCGCACTGGCGCCATCACGTTGACCACGACGGATGTCTCGGAAGGCACCAACCTCTATTACACCGACGTTAGGGGGCGCGCGAACCGTCTTGACCAGCTCGCCGCTCCCACGGCTGCCGTTGCGCTGAACAGTCAGCGGATTACCGGTCTTGCTGATCCGACGGCAGCGCAGGATGCGGCCACCAAGAACTACGTCGATCTGACCGTTCAGGGGCTCGACCCCAAGGCTTCCGTGAAGGCTGCCTCGACTGCCAACATCGCCTCGCTCTCCGGTACCATGACAATTGACGGTGTGGCTCTCGTGGCTGGCGACCGCCTGCTGGTGAAGGACCAGACCGCGACCTCGGCCAACGGCGTCTATGTCGTGGCGGCAGGAGCCTGGGCCCGCGCCGATGACCTTTCGACCTGGGCAGAGCATGTTGCTGCCTACCTGTTCGTTGAGCAGGGCACCGTGAATGCTGATGTTGGCTTTCTCTGTACCGTTGATGCCGGCGGCACGCTTGGCACGACGGCGATCACGTTCGTGCAGTTCAACGGGGCAGGGCAGATCGTTGCCGGGGCAGGGCTTACCAAGACCGGGAACACGCTTGATGTGGGGGCTGGATCGGGGATCTCGGTGGCGGCGGACAGCGTTGGCCTGACGGGTCAGGCCTTGGCGCTGCACAGCCTTACGGCCAATGGGCTCATTACCCGCACGGGTGCAGATACGGTTGCGGGCCGGACGCTGACAGCGGGATCGACCAAAATCGCGATCACCAATGGTGACGGCGTTGCCGGTAATCCAACGATCGACGTCAATGAAGGCAACCTGACGCTTGGCAACATTGGCGGCACGCTTGGTGTGGCGAAGGGCGGTACAGGGGCGGGGACGCTGACCGGCTATCTCAAGGGCAATGGGACTGCAGCGTTTAGCGCCTCGGCCACGATCCCGAACACTGACATCTCCGGGCTCGGCACCATGTCGACGCAGGCTGCGAGCAGTGTCGCGATTACTGGCGGTTCGATCGACGGCGTCACGCTTGATGGCGGGACCTTCTGATGGCTAGCACCATTGTTCTCAAACGATCTTCGACTGCCTCCAGCGTGCCAGCCGCCGCTGTGCTTCAGCCCGGTGAACTTGCGGTCAACCTGGCAGACCAGAAGCTTTATTCCAAGAATGCGGGCGGTACGGTGGTGCAGGTCGGGTTTGGCAATCTGACCTCAAGCCTGGTGACAACCGCGCTTGGATTTACACCCTACAATTCCACCAACCCGAGCGGGTTCATTACCGCGAGTGGTTCGATTACAGGGGCTGCAGGATCGTGCACTGGGAATGCCGCAACTGCCAGCAAGTGGGCGACTGGACGCACCATTGCACTTACGGGTGATGTCACCGGAACCAGTGCAGCCTTTGATGGGTCTGCTGCGCTCTCGTTTGCTGCGACCCTTGCAAGTAGCGGGGTTGCAGCCGGGACCTATTCCAAGGTTACGGTGGATGCGAAAGGCCGGGTCACAACTGGTGCATCGATTGTATCGGGGGATGTGACGGGGGCGCTTGGTTTTACGCCGGCAAACAAGGCTGGCGAGAGCTTTACGGGGTCGATTTCGGTGACGG
>CAYMSY010000568.1:0-2375 GCA_964393195.1 uncultured Alcaligenaceae bacterium
CAGGGAGTCTTTTATCCGCGCTTTGGCGGCAGTGTCGCCGGTGTGCGATGGTATTCGGGCGATGGCAACAATGAGCTCGGCTTCAATTTCAAGCGCGATCCGGTCCGCGAGGAAGGCAACCTGGCGGTCGCAAGCTGGAATCGGCAGTCGCGCTGGATTTCATCATTGATCGGCGGCATGTCGTCCGCGCTATACAGTGACTTGCACTTCGGTCGCGTGAACCGCGACCTGGGTGGCTGGGGCGGGCGCGGGTTGGTCACACTTTCCGGCACCTTCGCTAGCGGCTGGAACTCCAATATTTCAGGCAATTACACCAGTGGTGCAATGAACGGGCCGCTGGCGCGCGACCCGGCGGGACGGTTTAGCCGACCGGCAGACAGCGGCGGCATTGACGCAAGTATTGGCGGCCCGATTGATCCGGCGACCACCATCGGCGCGCGGGCGTTTGGCCGCCGAAGCGGAATCGAGGACCCGTTTACGTCGCGGTCGCACGGCTGGGGAGCGAACCTGGGCCGTCAATGGTCGGCTATCGACGCCACATCAACCATCGATTACTCAACTGCGTCTGGCGACGCAAGACTTGAAAACATCAGCGCGCATACGGGAGTCGACCGACTTTCGCTGACGCTGGACAAACGCTGGAACGAATCAATCTGGTCGGCCCGGCTGGAAGATACACGCAGCAAAGGGGCAATTGACCTGCGCCAACGGTCAGCCACCGTCACTTATTCGGCGGCACCCTGGCTGCTTGTCGGCAGCAAGAACCAGTCTTTTTCATTTTCCCCATTGCTCAGCGCTTCCTGGAGTCGATCGGTAACGCCTGGCGGCAATGTATCGAGCTTCGGGCGCAATCTCGCGGCAAATTTCGCGTTTCAGAGCGGATCGCTGCTGGGCGAAAAGTGGCGACTTGCGTTGAATGCCGGCTGGTCTGGATTTCACAATTCCATTCGGGATGAACGCACCAGTATCCTGCTGGCCGACCTGTTGACGGGCAATACGACCAAATTGGTCAATGAGCAGACGGCGTCATCAACCGGCTGGTATTTCAATCTGCGATCGCAGCACCGTTTGTCCCGCAATCTGATACTCGAGTGGGGTGGCAACAAGGCCCAGGGAGGCGATGCATACGGTTATTTGCAGCTTAACGGTGCATTCGACTTTGCGCCCGTGCAGGTCAAGTCCCTGCCCCGGTCCGGGCGCGGCGTCGTCGAGGGACTGGTATTCTTGGACGAGAACGGCAACGGTGTCCACGATGCCGGCGAACGCGGCGTACCACTGGCCGAAGTCAGGCTTCTCGGCACGCCCTGGACACTTCGGACCAACGGCGCCGGCCATTTCACGGTGAATAATCTGCCGCAGGGTGCCTACGGGGTCACGGTCGATTTGACTTCCCTGCCGCTCGGTTTCCGCATCGCGGAAGCTGATCGTCTGCGGTTCTCGATTCTTGACCAGCAGGTCACGGACATCAAGGTGCCGATCGTCGAGGCCGGCCAGATTCGCGGCCGCGTGTTCTACGACAAGAACGGCAACGGCATTGTCGACGACAGTGAAGATGGCGCCGTGGAACGCACCGTTGAATTGACTGGCCGGAACTACAAGATGAGCACGCGCAGCGCCGTGTTCGGTCAGTTTGTGTTCGACGTATTGCCACTGGGGGTCTACAACTTGCGCATCGGCGAGCGGCAGGTAACCGTGGAAATCACCTCGAAGCAAAAGTTCGTCGTCATCAACCTTCCTGTAACCGACTAACGCCAGTACGGCCAATCTGACCATGAAACCCGCGTACCTGTCCGTTACCGAGAAAACCGCCTTTTTGCTGACATTGGCTGGGGCCGTGCCGTTCCTGGCTGCGGGTTTGCTGGTATGGCTCGCGACGCCGATTTCGCCTGCCCAGTTTGGCCAGGCTGTTACGTCCTATGCCGCAGTGATCCTGTCTTTCTTGGGTGGCATACAGTGGGGTACCGGGCTTTCGATTGCCGGGTCCGCGCCAAAGAGTTCACGCCATTTGCTCATGCTGTCGGTTGTGCCGTCGATCCTTGCCTGCGGAATACTGTTCATTGAACCGGTATCGCAACGTATTTACATCGCCATCGGGCTGTTTGCAACAGTTTGGTCGGTCGACGCTCTGCTGCGCTTGCAAGGCTTGATTCCCACCTGGTTCTTCCGCGTCAGATCAATTGCGACGGCCATTGTGGTTGCTTCGCTGGCATCGATTTCACTCCGACTTTAGCATCGGCTGGCGATCGAATCCGACCGACGCGGGCATTTGGCGGGATTGGCGGGCAAATTCCGTATACTGGGCAAGAGCAGCCGGCATCAGATTGATGACCAATGTGATGTTTTTCACACCAAAAACCACGGTTTGAAGCTGAAAA
>CAYMSY010000569.1:0-2374 GCA_964393195.1 uncultured Alcaligenaceae bacterium
ACGCGATCGTGACCGGCGCGTCCGACAAGGGCACCTACGTGCGCGTGTTTGCACCGCCGGTCGAAGGGCGACTGGTCGAAGGTTACGAAGGGCTGAAAGTGGGACGCAAAGTACGCGTCGAACTGGTCGGCGTGAACGTGGAGCGTGGGTACATTGATTTTGTGCGCTGCGACTGAGTGCGTCACATGTCGGCGATAACCCATTTGCCGGTGTAGCTCCGCACCAACGACACACTGAACGCAACGGTGCGATCATCCCTGTTTCGGACTAGCGTCAGCGTTGCTGTCCTGCCGGACGTACTAATTGATGCGACGTTGCCTAGCGTGGCAATTCCGTATGAACTGCTACTCGTCAGTAACGCATCAATGACCGGCGCATAACGCTCCCGGGCCGACAGCGAAAATTCCGTGAGCGCTGCATCACGGTCACCTCGCTTCAACGCCATTCCAAGTCGTTGCCAGGTTGAGCAAACCGCCTGAAATTCGTCAACTGACGACGCGCCACCCGTGGCAGGGACGTTCGTGCACGGCCCACCCGTGCTGTCATCGGGTGACGTACCAGCTCGGGTGTTGTCGTTGGCGAACGCCACCGGCACGCACGCGAACGGAAAAAGTGAGACCACAAAAATAGCGGCGGTTGATCTCTTCATGGATGTGTTTGTGGGGTGTCGTTTGTGTTGCAATGAGGCGTCGTCGTCAACGCGCGAGATGGCACTTGTCCGGCACCGGGTGGGCAGGCACCGGTAGGCGTCTATGGCAACGGTCGAAACTTCGGCACCGGCGGTTCTTCCTGCCGCTTTGGTGGCAAGGCTTGCGGCGGAGGCGGCAGGTCAACCCCTGTTAGCGCATCGACTCTCACGATTGCGCCGACGTCCGTCCCGAGGGCTTCGCGTCCTGTTTGGCATCCCTGCGGGTTTTTGTTGGTTCGACGTCGATACCAGGTTTCTTTTGGCGTCGCCGGCATCGACGAATCAGTTGGCGAGCGCGCCTCGGGGTCGTTGCCGGCGCGGATTAGTACCTCCAGCACGGCTGGCGTGGCGCAACGCATGGTGTCGACAAGTACGTTACGCGGCGACGCGCTGTCGGGATAAACAGGAGGCGCAATTGCCGTCAGGTCAACCCCGTGTGCTTGAAGCGCCTGCAACCACTTGATGGTTTGAGTTGGTCGTTCCGGCTGGGTAGTGATGCCCACCCACCAGACTCGCGCCGCTCCTTTGCAGTCAAGTGGCAGGCCTTCGCCTGCCAATGCGCTCACAAGCTCCACGTCGTTGGCTTTGTGAATCATTTCCAGTACCAGACAGTACTCGCCGCCGCCATAAGGGGTGCGCCACACTGACTTCCCTATCAGCTCTCTTGAATGTAACGCACGCATGAGTGGCATGAACACATCCTCGCGGCCAGCCAGCACCAGTTTCAACGGCGGTGGCTCTGGTTTGGGGCGTATCGGCTCGAATTCCGAACTGCTCCGCGAGTGGTTCACAGCCTTCGGGTCGGCCAGACACTCCTTGAATACCCGTAGTAGATCCAGTGACCGACCGCCGATCACTTGCGGGGTCAGCGCACTCGTCAGCGCAGAGGAATTGCCACCGCAGGCCGCGACGTAGACGGGATGAGTCACAAATGCGTGCCGTTCGTACTTCAGCTGCCAATTAGTGAAAGAGTGTCTGACTTGCATGACCAAAAAGAGGCTTCCAATTCCAAACACGAATCCGATCGCCGCAACTGGAACCACTAGAAGCAACGTAGCTTGCAACGAGACTCTTGTCCATAAGAACAGTGCAAGCACCGCGGCGCCCGCGCCCAAGAATGCACTCCATGTCAGCAAATAGACCGCTTCCCAAGCGCTGGCATCTGCCATTGCAAGTCCCGGGCAGAAAACGACGAGCACTGGCGCCAGTTTCAGCGGCCTTACTGTACGGACGTTTGCCTTGTGCATCAAGTTTGCCTGCACGCTATCGTGCTTTGCCGCGCGGGTGATCTGGACATTTGTTCACTATAGGAGATATCGATTGCAGCGGCAAGCAAAGGGGTGACCGGACACAGTGCCTCCGCTTCCTTCTAATTGGCGTTGAATATTCCAACTAATCTCGTCTGCCAGAATGCACTGATGGGAAATCTCTACCTCGTGCGCCACGGGCAGGCTTCGTTTGGTGCTGCTGACTACGATAATCTGAGCGACCTGGGGCATCGGCAAAGTGTCAGGCTGGGTGAGCACTTTCGTGAAGCCGGTGTCGCGTTTGACGCGGTGATCACGGGCACGCTCAAGCGACACGTGCAGACGTGGAACGGCATCGCGCAGGGCATGCAGCGCGACGATACCGCCGCGCTGGCCTGGCCCGGACTCAACGAATACGACCCGGCTGCGATCATCGGGG
>CAYMSY010000570.1:0-1755 GCA_964393195.1 uncultured Alcaligenaceae bacterium
GGCTTGACCGTCGGGTGCAGCGCCAGGAGATTGCCTTCCTTTGTTTGCCGGGCAAAGGAATTGACGCCCGGGTAGGACCAGACGTTCGAGCGGTTTCGACCAAACCTGCCCAATTGCACGTTGTTCGTATGGGCGCCCTTGCCGTGCTTGAACACGAAAATCAGCTCGTGCTGACTGCGGTACAGGGACCCCATGCCGGCGGCGCCTTTGTCCCAACACACGACGTTCTTCAGTTCCGCCCCGCTCGCCTCGCCGGCCGCTAGCATTTCGCCTAAGTGGCGCCAATCAATGCAGGCGTAGTGGATTGCGCCATCCACACTGTGGTCGCGCATGAGCGCCAAAGCATCGGTCAGAAACTGAGTGAATTGCGCCCGGGACATCTCGCCCGATGCCATCGCGAACTCGCGATGCTGGAATTGACCGTTGCCCGATACGTGCCCGGCGATCGGAACATTGTAGGGAGGGTCGGTAAATACCATGGCGACATGGATGCCATCCAGCAGAGTGGTATACGCCTCGGGATCGAGGGCATTACCGCAAAGCAGGCGGTGGCGGCCCAGATGCCATAAGTCTCCAAGTTGCGAGACCGCAGCTTGACCGGGCGTTGGCAGTTCGACGGGCGGCTCGTTCGCTTCAGCGCCGTCGCCAAGAAGCGACTGAATGCGAAGGTCGATTTCAGGTAGCTCAAAACCAATCGAGTCGAGGTCGAAGTCTAGATCCGCGTCCGACAGAAACTTAAGTTGCTCGGCCAACAGTTGGTCGTTCCAGCTGGACGTGTCGGACAGCCGGTTATCGGCAATCATGAACGCTCGTGCCTGCTCCGGCGTCAGGTGGTCCAACGTAATGGTCGGCACATCGCTCCATCCGAGCAGCACGCAGGCGGCCAGCCGGCCGTGCCCCGCAAGAACTCGCCCATCAGGCTCAATCAGGATGGGCACATTGAAGCCGAAGGCTTCGATGCTCTTGGCAATTTGACGGACCTGCTTGTCCGAATGCAGTCGGGCGTTCTTGGGATCAGGCGTCAGGCTCGCAATAGATCGCAATGCCACAGCGAGCAGCGGTTTGTTTAATGTCTTTCTTTGTAGCTTCGTCATCACACTTCTCCTTCGTTCCGTGTGGTTCCACATTTAACTACTCAAAAAAAACTACTTCGGTCCGGTGCGGGTTTCCGGGGCCTCCAGCGCCCAGGCAACCGCTATCAGCATCACGCGCTTGAGAGGCACCAGTGCGCGAATCTCCCCATTCGCGTAGGTCTCGACTTCGTCACCAAACATGCTGTCGGGGGACTTGAAGATGTCCTCGATCGCGATGCACTCGAACTTGCCTGGAGTTTCTGAGAAGCGATCGTGCACCCGGAGAAATACTTCTCCGTCCAACATCACACGCTCCTTCCCCCTACTTTTCACCCAGCTTGCATCCAACGCACCTTGTGGCAGTTCGGTGAACTTTTCTCGCGCTGTCGAGCGCAGAATTTTCCGCTCGCTAACCATCATTTTGGCAATTGGCTTTGGCTTGTACTGTTTTCTCAATGCGTACAAGGCGATCGCACATTCGACCAGTTCATCAAAACCATAGGTCCGCCTATTTCCGCTGCCGCCTCCTTCTTTGGCGAAGGGCACGCCCAACTGACGCAGATAGCGAAGCCGATCAATCGTCACCGGGTCCGGTTCCTGGCCGGCGCACAGTGCCCAAGCAACTTGGCCGAAGGTCAAGTGAAGGGTTTCGGGGAGGGATTTCATGAGGGGGCCTATTAAA
>CAYMSY010000570.1:1765-2357 GCA_964393195.1 uncultured Alcaligenaceae bacterium
TGTATATTTACCTTCTCACGAGCAAAGGCGTCCGTCAAGACCGATCTTGGTCGAGCTCGAACCTGTGGTTCTATAGGCTAAGAGACCCTACTGAATGAGTGATCAGATGCCCCTTACCCAAGCGCAGGACCCTAAGCCCTCCATCCGCTGGTCACATCTCGGCCCGTTTTTGGAAGGCCTAGCCAAGCTCCTGGCGATCGGCGTCCCGATGCTTTACGTACTAGGGCGCGCGTACACCCAAGGCTATTGGCATGCCATAGGGCTGCCGGAATCACTGATGGAATATACGATTGAGGACTACCTGTACTTCGGGTTCCTGGCCCCGTTCAACTGGGTAGCTTCCTATTTCGACGAGAGCTTTGGCAGCCGTATCCCCTGGGCGGTCGCGGGATGCTTCGGTGCCGCCACGATCGTCGCGATACTAAGCTTTGCTGACCGCTGGTTTAGCAAAGCGCTATTTCCCCGGGCAAGGAATTTGGCGAACAGGTGGCAACTGACCAAGCATAGAAAGTGGGTTCAATTCATTTTTTCGCATATCGCCATGGCGCTGGCTTCGTCGCTCGTAATACTGGTGAGCACAATAATCTTCGCA
>CAYMSY010000571.1:0-2354 GCA_964393195.1 uncultured Alcaligenaceae bacterium
ATTGCCACGAGCACCGGCATGGCGGCGATTTCAACGCTGGCGATGACCTTGTGTGCGGTGGGCGACCACATCGTGACAAGCGGCAGCGTATTCGGCTCGACGCTCAACGTATTTGGCCCGCCGGTAATGGGCAAATTCGGAGTGACCTGTGACGTGGTGAATTCCACCTCGCTTGACGCGTGGGCTGCGGCGATCAGGTCGGGAACGAAGCTTGTCTTCCTGGAAACACCGTCGAATCCCACTGCGGAAGTGTTTGACATCGCAGCGATCGCCGAAATGTCGCGCAAGGTGGGTGCGGTGTTTGCCGTGGACAACTGCTTCTGCACGCCTGTCCTGCAACGGCCCCTGTCTCTGGGGGCGGACGTTGTCGTGCATTCAGCATCGAAACATCTTGACGGACAGGGCCGTGTGATGGGCGGCGCGCTCGTCGGCAGCAAAGCGTTGTGCCGCGAGAAGGTTTACAACTTCCTGCGTACGATTGGTCCGAGTCTCGCACCGTTCAATGCATGGGTAATCCTCAAAGGCCTGGAGACGTTGCCGATCCGCATGCGTGCCCATAGCGAGAACGCACTCGCGCTCGCGCAATGGCTCGAGGCGCACCCGAGCGTGGCGAAGGTCAACTACCCGTTCCTCGATTCCCACCCTGCAGTTGCTTTGGCCAAACGCCAGCAATCAGGTGGTGGAGCGGTGTTGTCGTTCTCGGTCAAGGGCGGCAAGGCCGAGGCCTGGAAAGTCGTGGATGCGGTGAAGATCATGTCGATTACCGGCAATCTGGGCGACGTAAAGACCACGATTACCCATCCCGCAAGCACCACGCACTCGCGCATGACGCAGGCGGCAAGGGATGCGTCAGGGATTACTGATACCCTGATTCGCGTGGCAGTCGGACTGGAGTCACAAAGCGACCTGAGAGAAGACCTGAGTCGCGGCCTGTCGATGATTTAGTTAACGCGCCACATAAAACAACAGAAATTCACGAGAGTAGAGAAACAATGCTGTACGCCTTTCACGAAATGCAGAAGTCCCTTGGCGCTCCGATGCGATTTGCTGCGCAGATGGGGATGAACTGGGCTCAATCCGACGGCAATCCGTGGAAAGATTTGCCCGCGAGCGACTGGCTTGCTGCCTCCAGCGAACTGACCATGCGTCTCACCCAGGAGTACCCAAAACTGCCGTTTGGCATCCACACGGTTTCGGTGGACGGGCACACCCACGCGATCGAGGAAATGGTCGTGGAAGAAAAGCCGTTCTGCCAATTGCGCAGATTCGCGAAGGTCGGCTCCAAAGGCGAGCCGCGTGTACTGCTAGTGGCGCCTTTGTCGGGCCATCATGCCACGTTGTTGCGGGATACTGTCCGCTCGATGGTGCAGCACCATGAGGTGTATGTGACTGATTGGCGTGACGCTCGTATCGTCCCGCTGTCGGAAGGATTGTTCCACCTCGATGACTATGTGCGGTATGTCATTGAGTTCCTGCAATCGCTCGGACCCGATGTGCATGTGATGTCGGTGTGCCAGCCCACCGTGCCGGTGCTATGCGCGGTCAGCCTGATGGCAGCCAACAATGATCCCCACCGGCCGAAGTCGATGATCATGATGGGCGGGCCGATCGATACACGCATCAATCCGTCAAGTGTTAACAACTACGCGACCAAACACAGCACTGAGTGGTTTGAACAGCACGTGATTTCGCGCGTCCCGGCGAAATACCCAGGATTTGGTCGACGTGTGTATCCGGGCTTTTTGCAGCATTACGGATTCGTTGCGATGAATCCCGGGCACCATGCGAAGTCGCACTGGGATTTCTTCCTCGACATGCTTAAGGGCGACGGTGCAGATGCCGAGACGCACCGCAAGTTTTACGATGAGTACAACGCCGTACTTGACCTCGATGCGGCTTATTACCTTGAGACCGTACAGAGAGTATTTCAGGAATTCCGTTTGCCGCGTGGCATTATGGAGGTGTCCGGGCAAAAAGTCGTGCCCGCTGCGATTGGCGATGTGGGTTTGATGACAGTCGAGGGCGAGCTGGACGACATTTCGTGCCCGGGGCAGACGCATGCGGCGCACGGCCTGTGCAGCAATATTCCCGATTCGCGCCGTAAGCATTTGCTGGTTGAAGGTTGTGGACATTACGGCATCTTCTCCGGCAGTCGCTGGCGCAATATCGTTTACCCGTCCATCACGGAGTTCGTTGCGGGTGAGCGCCGCGCATCTGCGAAACCTGCTACGCGTTCCAGTGCGCCCAAAGCCGCCGTCAAACGGAAGAAGTAACCACGCTTCCCTCTTCCTGTTAATCAAAAAATATTTCAAAATTTTTTGGCTTTACGGCTGGAAGCGGGATAGCGGGTGTAA
>CAYMSY010000572.1:0-2353 GCA_964393195.1 uncultured Alcaligenaceae bacterium
TTATCGCACTTGCCGGTATCGCCTTCGCGGCGGAACTGCGCCAAGACCATCCCTCAACTTATGTAGTCCGCAAGGGAGACACCTTGTGGGACATTTCAGCCAGGTTCTTGCAAAAGCCTTGGCTGTGGCCGGAAATCTGGCAAGCCAATCCCCAGGTCAAGAACCCGCACCGCATTTATCCCGGTGACGTGTTAAGCCTGGTCTACATTGGCGGACGTCCTTATTTGTCGAGCTCGGGCCCGCAAATCAAGACCGGTGATGCCATCGGCGCAATACCCCTATCCCAAATCGAACCTTTCCTGAAAGAGCTGACAGTGGTCAGCGACGTTCAATCCCTGCCGTATGTCATTGGCCTGGAAGAAGACCGTTTGCTGTCATCCGCCGGTCAGGTCGTCTACGTTCGCGGCTTGAGCGGAGCGCAAGCAGGGCAGGTCGTGCAGATCGCACGCCCGATGCAGGATTATGTTCGTGGCAAGAACTTCGACTATGCAACCGATCTGGATTATCGCGGCGAACGCCTGCATCAAAATTGGAATACGCACTGGGCGGCTGGCGGAGCGAGTCGCGATGCGCCAAAAGGCAAGCGCGGTTTGCTCGGTATCGAGTTGAACAAGCAAGCCCTTGGTGAAATCACCCAGATACAAGGCGAGATTGCAGTCGTCGTGTTGCGTGGCGAAGGTCGCGAGGTTCGTGTCGGTGATCGCATATTGCCGGCAGAAGCTGCTCCCTACGACGCCAGCTTCATGCCGCGTGCCGCTACCAGTATCCCTGAGCGTGCCACAGTATTGGCTGTCACTGATGCAACCCGTGCCGGTGGCCCGCAAAACGTGATTGCCCTCTCGGTTGGATCGAGTGACGGTGTGAGCAACGGAACCACTTTCTCGCTTTGGCATGATGGCGCCAAACGCCCTGATGACGTGAAGCACAAATTCCCGTTGAATGCGAAGGCGGATACAGTGGCCATGCCGGATGATTTCCTCGGCCATGCGATGGTATTCCGCACTTTCGATAAAGTCAGCTATGCATTGATCATGGACGGCATACGTCCTGTGCGAACAGGTGATTTACTTAAAAGTCCTGACGCAGCCCAGTAATAAAATCCTACATCGCGGCGCCTTCGGGCGCCGCAAACTTATGCGGCAATGAAAAATCATTTTGATGAAGCCGCTTCCCTGCTAATCCTGATTCGTTACGCTGACAATTCAGCGGCGGTTCGCTTGTTGTGCGAAAAATTCGAGAGCGCACAGGCCATACTTTCTGCAGGCAAACACGAGTGGCGCTCCGCAGGGATATCGGTGAAAGCCTGCGCATATATGTCGCTGCCCGATCTGGCCCGTCTGGAAGCAGACCTCGAGTGGTGCGATCACGCGGATCACCATGTCGTTCCCTGGCATAGCCCCGACTATCCGGCCTTGCTCAGGCAGGTGGACAATCCGCCGCCCGCATTATTCGTAGTGGGGAATGTTGATCTGCTTTGGCATCCGCAAATTGCGGTCGTCGGCTCGCGTCATCCAGGGCCTGGCGGCAAGGAAAATGCCCGTTTTTTTGCCGGGAGTTTCGTGCAGGGAGGCTGGTGCGTTACCAGCGGTTTGGCGGAAGGTGTTGATACCTGCGCCCATCATGGCGCGCTGGAAGCCGGTGGTGGGACACAGGGAGCCACGATAGCAGTGGTTGCTTGCGGACTTGATCTGGTCTATCCCGAGAAAAACCGCCTGCTGATGCAGGCCATCTCTAAAGCCGGTGCAGTCGTCAGCGAGCATCCGCCCGGATCGCCGCCATTGAAAGAGCACTTTCCGAGCCGCAATCGCATCATTGCCGGTTTGAGTCTTGGCTGCCTGGTGGTTGAGGCGGCGGATCGTTCGGGCGCACTGATAACTGCGCGCCTTGCTGCAGAGGCGGGACGAGAGGTGTTTGCCATTCCCGGCTCCATTCATAATCCGATGGCGCGCGGCTGCCATAAATTGATTCGACAAGGTGCCGTTCTGGTTGAAAAGCCCGAAGAGGTCGTTGATGCACTTCAGCCGGTTGCCGTCGATCTGGCGGAGGCCCTTCGAGGGCGACTGGGCGATATCAAGTGCGACACTGGGGTTCGTTGCGACAAGCCCGCCGAAAAACCCACAGGGCCGCTTTGGGATGCACTGGGACATGACCTGGCGAATCTGGATCAACTGGCAGCGCGAACGGGATTGACGACTCCAGAACTGTCGTCCATGCTTCTCACCATGGAGTTAGAAGGACATATCACAGTCGCAGACGGCCGATATACCCGAAATACTTAATTCATCCGTTGTGCCGCGGTTCGGCACTGGCGAAGGTAATGAAAGAAGAAACCATACTCGACGTACTGCTCTAC
>CAYMSY010000573.1:0-2343 GCA_964393195.1 uncultured Alcaligenaceae bacterium
GTGATGCGTGCAGGCAAGCAGTGGACGCTGGAACCGGGTCCGTTCAACAAGAAGCGCCGCGCCGCGCTGCCGGATCGGGACTGGACACTGCTGGTGCAGGGCCTGAACCTGCATGTGCCGGCGGCGGACGCGCTGCTGCGCCGCTTCAATTTCCTGCCGTACGCACGACTTGATGATGTGATGGTGTCGCTGGCAGCGCCCGGCGGTGGCGTCGGCCCGCATTTTGATTCGTACGACGTATTCCTGTTGCAGGGCATCGGCACGCGACGCTGGAAGCTCTCGGAGCAGAAGGACCTTGAGCTTGAGCCGGATGCACCGTTGAAGATCCTGCGGAAAATGCGTGCCGATGAAACGGTTGAGGTAACCGCCGGCGATCTGCTCTATCTGCCGCCACAGGTCGCCCATGACGGGATTGCCATGCAGTCGGAAGGTTTCTGTACGACATACTCGATCGGATTCAGGGCGCCGACACAGCAGGAAATCGCCGACGGATTTCTCGACTGGCTCGGAGCGACCAGCGAAATCGACGGCCGCCTGAGCGATCCTGACCTCACGGCAACGACGAATCCGGCGCGGGTGCCGAAGATTTACCAGCGCGAAATTCTGGCCGCCATCGAGAAATTGCAGATCGACCGTGGCGCGATGCGGCAATTTGCCGGCTGTTTCGCCACCGACCCGAAACCACAGGTCGTGTTCCATGCGCCGGACGAACCGCTTACGCGTGCCGCGTTCGGCCGTGCTTGCGTCAGCGCAAGCGGTGGCGGTGTCGCGCTTGCCGCCGCCAGTCTGTGTCTGTACGATGATGAATATCTTTTCATCAACGGCGAAGCGTTCGTAATTCAGGGTGACGTGATGTTCTGGCGCGGCCTGGCCGATGCACGCGAAGCGCGTGTTACCAAGGTGCAGGCGAGCGAGACGGTCGATGCACTCTACGCCTGGTATTGCGACGGATGGTTGCAGCTTCGCCAGAGCCAGGGAAAGCCATGACCGAAGAACTGCATAGCGTTGTACGAACACTCATTTCGTGGAACGATGTTTCCATCGCGATCAATGACCTGATCGCGCGTACAGAACGGACGCTTGATGTCTACGATCATTCATTGACCCTGCAGGACTGGGGCAGCAAGGCGCGATGCGACGCATTGCATCACGCGATGTTCAATCATCACGTGCATGTGCGCATCCTGCTGGTCGATACGCATCACGTCGCGACGCAAATGCCAAGGCTCGTCAATCTGCTGAAATCGATGGGGCATCGCATGGAAATTGTGCAGAGCCAGGCGCGCTCCCTACCCCCCTCAAGTTTCGCTGTTGCAGACCGGCAACATTTTCTTTTTCGCCCCGATTCGGTGCATTCGCCCGGAACGCTGTATTTTGAAACTCCTTCAAAATCAATACCTTACGCGGACACATTTCATGTACTTTGGGAGCAAGGCGGCGAGCGCGTCTTCCCGGAGTCGCTCGGACTCTGAGTTCCGCCATTTCCCGTTTTCGGGATTTAGCTATACTTTCGCCCTCACTCAGTTTCTATCCCGGTTTCGCTCATCGGGGTGGTCTCCGCTGAGGGAGATTCTCCTTAAGGCACACACATTCGTTAACGATTCACGTTGTAAGGAAACAAAATGAAAAAGTCCCTCCTGGTCGCCGCGCTCCTCGCGCTTGGCCTCGTCGCTTGCGGCAAGAAAGAAGAACCGAAAGCTGCTGCACCGGCCCCTGCCGCTGCTCCTGCCGCTCCGGCTCCTGCCGCGCCTACCCCTGTAGACGCAGCCAAAGACGCCGCTGGCAAGGCTGTTGACGCAACCAAAGACGCAGCAGCGAAAACCGCTGATGCTGCTAAGGACGCTGCTGGCAAGGCTGTCGATGCAACCAAGGACGCAGCAGCGAAGACCGCTGATGCAGCCAAGGATGCTGCTGGCAAGGCTGTTGAAGCCGCCAAAGATGCAGCCAAGGATGCCGTGAAGAAGCCGTAATCGGTTTCAGTTAACGCAACATCTGAAAGCCGGTCCTCGTGACCGGCTTTTTTTCGCCCGCGATTTGCCGAAGGCGGGTCGATCAGGCCGCGTTCAGGCCTTGTGAGCCTCCAGCCAGTGGCTGATCGAGAGCAGCGACTCCACGGTTTCGACGCCATGCGGCAAATCATCCGCGTGGATCTGCGCGATGTCGGGCACCCAATGCGTGCGTGCGCCCGATGCGACGGCTGCCGTCAGGCCCGGCAGCGAATCCTCAAATGCCCAGCAAGTCGCCGGATCGGCGCCGAGTTGCTGCGCCGCATGCAGGTAGAGATCGGGGGCCGGTTTGCCATGAACCACGGCATCACGCCCGACGACGACAGCAAAATGCGCA
>CAYMSY010000574.1:0-2334 GCA_964393195.1 uncultured Alcaligenaceae bacterium
GCTGTGTGGACTCGGTACCAAAAGGTCAGTGGGAAGCCGCGAAAAGCCTCGGCCTTTCGTTTGTACAGCAGCTGCGTTTCATCGTGCTGCCACAAGCCGCGAAAATCGCGATTGCGCCGACCGTCGGCTTCATGGTCCAGGTCATCAAGGGCACTGCACTAGCGTCAATTATCGGTTTCGTCGAAATCACCAAAACCGGCGGCATGATCGCCAACGCGACCTTCCAGCCGTTCCTCGTTTACAGCTTCGTTGCGCTGTTTTATTTTGCCCTGTGTTTTCCGCTGTCACTCTGGAGCAAAAAGCTGGAGCTCAGGCTCGCGCTTTCCAGCCGCTAGCGTTGATGCCCGCCCCCCCCTCCTGCGAGGCCTACAACCGCGGCACCATTAGAGCCGGATCGCGCAACGCTGGATGATCTGCCGGCAACGCCTTTTGCCAGTTCAACTGCGCACGCCTGCGGGCAGTTTCACTTTCGGCGGCGCGCCCGAGTTTGCCGAACGCCTCAGCGCGGCAGTGCTCTGCCTGACCTAGCCATGTCGAAGCATTGCGATCGTAAGCCGTGCGCTCGGCCTCCGCCAGCACGCGGTCGCACAACGCGAGACTGTCCGTCGCTTCGCCCTGTGCAAGCTTCGCCCGTGCCGCAACCAGCCACGCCGAGAAGTGCCAGAACTTCGCGTCACCGGTCACGCGGGCTGGAAGGTAACGATCCTGCGCGGCGTACGCAGCCGCCGCATCACCAGAAGCCAGCGCGATCAGCGATTCGGCCAGTGCATTGCGTGCATGCAGGCTTTCCAGTTTGCTCGCGGTAGCCTTTTGCTTCGCCTCCGCGAGCGCCGTGCGTGCGCCCGCCAGATCGCCAACATACGTACGCGCAATCGCGAGGTAAGCCCAGGCAAAGATGTGGTTTGACAGCGACCCCTTGCTCGACGTCGCATCAATGCTCTTCTGGGCCGACGAGGCGGCTTCCGCGAAATCTCCACCCAGCAACGCTCGCCGCGTCAGCAGCGCCAGCGACCTTGGCGTGTGTTGCTGGTCCGGTCGTATCGTCGGCCCTGTTTTCAACCGTTTGTTGATGAACTCATCAGCGAGCGTGAAGTTGCCGCCCGACAGCGCGGACTCGGCGCGAAGCTGTTCAAAATTGTGCCCGGCCAGCGTGTCTGCCTGCCCGTGTGATGCGAGCACTTCCAGCGCTGATCCAAATAGCGTGATCGCCTCACGATAACGCCCGCCGCGCACGGCATCCTGCGCGCGCCGCGACATCGCCTCTGCCTGCAAAGAAACATGCATGCGCTCATCGGGCGTGCTTTGCACCAGCTTCCACATCTGCTCGCTATATTGTTTGGTCTTCGCCTCGTCACCGCCACGCCGGTACGCTGCCTCGCCCGCCATGTAGCAATTGACCAGCGTTTCTTCGGTCAACTGCGGCGTCTTCGCCGCGTCGTCAAGCGCCGCGCTGACCAGCGTGACCCCTTCGGCAGGGGCACGCTCACTGGTCTGCGCCGCGAGATTGCAGCGCGCGACGAAGTCGATATTGCGTGCATGCCGGCTGGTCGCCACAAACGGCGCGACCTCGGTGCGCGTCTGCTGCAACAGCTCCATGGCGCGCGGCAGTTCACCCACGGCGTGATAGCGGATGGCGATTTCGTTGTACACCGCACCGCGTGTGATCGGGTCCATCGCCTTCCAGTCACGCACCAGCGCATGCGCCCGCGCGACGCGCGCGAGGTTGGACTCGCGCGAATCACCTTCCACCAGCTGGTCGTACATCACACTGATCACGTCGGCCTGCGTGTTCGCCATGCGCTCCTGAAATCGCGCTTCGTCTCGTTCACGACGTGCTTCGTTCCATTGATACAGCGAGAACGCAAGCGAGGCGATGATCAACAATGTCACGGTCGCCGTCGACCCCACCGCAATACGATGCCGGCGCACAAACTTGCGTGCGCGGTACACGCGGGTATCGGGATGTGCCGTGACCGGTTCGGAACGCAAAAAGCGCTGCAAATCGTCCTTGAACGCTGACGCGTTGCCGTAACGATCCGCAGGCGCTTCGCTCAGGGCCTTCGCGATGATGCTGTCGAGATCACCGCGCACAAGTCGCGTCCAGCCAGTGCGCTCTGCGGTTGCCGTCAGTCGCTCCGACGGTCGCGTGTACGCTTCATTTGGATCAAAGTTGGCACCAGTGATCAGTTCATACAGCGTCACGCCAAGCGAATACACATCGCTCGCCGTCGTCATGACACCATCCGCGGTCATTTGCTCTCTCGGCGCATAGCGCGGGGTGTAGCCAATGCCTGCGATCCGTGTCAGATTGTCGGGCGCGGCTTCAATTTCGTC
>CAYMSY010000575.1:0-2310 GCA_964393195.1 uncultured Alcaligenaceae bacterium
CGATGTCAAAGTGGTGATAGAAGCTCGCGACCTCGAAAACTTCGGCGACGGAGAGACGCAGGCGCTGCGCCAGTGCCGCCAGATGCGGTTCGGCCAGTTGTCCGAAGTGATCCTGCAGTGCATGCAGATATTCGATGAGCCGGTCGCGCTTGAGCGCCATGCCCGCACCCGCAGGACCCAAAGCGCCAACAACGTGCCCGGCCGCCGCCAGCGTCGCGTCCACCGCCGCCAGCGACTCGGCGGCAACGTCCGCCACGCGCGGTCGGCGAGTGAGTTTTTTAGAAGCGATAGCGGCAATCGGAATGACGGTCACAGAACTCATCGCGCTATTGTTTCATGCGATGCAGCGTCACGTCGGTGCCCGCCGATCAATACGTCTCCAGATGCAGTCGCCCGTCCCGCTTGAGCTCGGCGTGCAGCGCCTGCCAGTCCATGCCGTGCGCAATCGCGGCGTCGCGCAGCTCATCGAGTACGCCGGTTTCCATACCTTTCAGACCGCAGACATAGATGTAGCTGTTCTTGTCCTTCAGCAGCGCCGCGACATCCGCAGCGCGCTCGCGCATGAGGTCCTGCACGTAGCGCTTCGGCTGATTCGGCGTGCGCGAGAACGCGAAATTGATGTCGATGAAATCCTTGGGCAGGTTCATGAGCGGCCCGAAATACGGCAGCTCCTTCTGTGACCGCGCACCAAAGAACAGCATCAGCTTGCCGCCCTCGCCCTTGTCGCGGCGGCGACGGCGACGTTCGGTCATCGCGCGCATCGGAGCGCTGCCGGTACCGGTGCAGATCATGAGCAAATTGCTGTTCGGATGATTCGGCATCAGGAAACTGGTCCCGAACGGGCCGATGACATGCACGGTGTCGCCCTTTTTCAGATCGCACACGTAGTTCGAGGCCACACCACGCACCGGATTGCCGTCGTAGTCGCTGGTGACGCGTTTAACGGTTAGCGACACGTTGTTGTAGCCCGGCCGCTCACCATCGCGCGGGCTCGCGATCGAGTACTGGCGGGCGTGATGGGCACGACCGTTGGCATCAACGCCGGGCGGAATGATGCCGAGCGATTGCCCTTCGAGCACCGGGAAAGGCGTTGATCCGAAATCGAGCACGATGTGATGGGTATCGCTGTCGGTGCCGAGTTCGGTCACGCGGAAATTGCCGCTCACGGTCGCCGTGATCGGTGCCTTGTGGCCGTACAGATTGACGTAAGCATGCGCGGCGGACCACGGCGGCACGGTGGAGCCGGCCACGACCGACAGCGCAGAATTGGTCTGCGCCAGCGCCTCTGCTTCGGCAACAGGTTGCAATGCCGCAGCGGACGCCGCAGTTTCAGCGCCGGCGCCCGCTAATGCGACAAGCGTTTTCGCGGGGGGCAGTTCGTCCCAGGTCAATTGCTCGGCGGTGGAATAGGCGTCCATGCGCAAAACGGTCCGCCAGTTGTCGATCGAACCGGTGGGACAGGGCGGTACGCAGGCCATGCACAGATTGCACTTGCTGGCGTCGACCACGTAATTGCGCGAATCGTGCGTGATGGCATCGACCGGGCAGGTCTCCTCGCAGGTGTTGCAGCGAATGCAGATTTCCGGATCGATCAGGTGCTGGTTCAGCACCTCGGTCGCGGCGATAGTGGTCATGGCGTAAACCTCGGACGAAGTTGCGGGGTCGCGGTCAATCGGCAACCCGGATTGTGCATCGTCGGCGAACGGTATGAAACCCATTCACCGCACGATCAGCTTTTCATTCAAATAACCATTTCAATGGGCTTATCAACCAATTTACGCAAAAGTCGACTCTCGGCGTAATTAGCATCCAAGCCCTTTGTGAATGCGGAATCCAGCAAAAAGTCAATAGCGACAAGTTGACCGGCAGGCAAGCGAAGCGACGTTTGTCCGGTCGAACGCGGCGGGCTATTCGGGCGGCGTGCCGTCCCGAATAGCGTCAGTTGAAGCGAACGTATTCGAAGTCCACCGACTGCCGGTTGATGCCCATGACCGGTGGCGCGATCCAGCCGGCGAATTTGCCGGGCTCGACAACGCGGCCCATAAGCGACGCGACGAACGCACGATCCTCGGCGGTCGGCAGCCAGTTCTTCTCGTTGGCCGCCCATTCGACCTCGGACACGATGCGGCCGTCCGGGCTCACTTTCACGCCTGCGAGTGTGCCGATCTTGCGATTGAATGCCTTGTGCGGCGTAACGAGACGGAACGGAATGCCCGCCTTTTCGATCACCTTGTTCCAGCGATTGACGCCGCCAATCGAATCCTTGATGTAGTCATCGCGCAGCACCTCGTTCAAGCCATTGAGCATCGG
>CAYMSY010000576.1:0-309 GCA_964393195.1 uncultured Alcaligenaceae bacterium
ACATCCGCGTGAACTGCATCAACCCGGTCGCGGGGGAAACGCCGCTGCTGGCGACTTTCATGGGTGAGGATACGCCGGAGAAACGTGCGCTGTTCAAGGCTTCGATTCCACTCGGCCGATTGTCGACGCCAAAGGACATTGCCAACGCAGCGCTGTTCCTCGCGAGCGATGAGGCGGAGTTCATCACAGGTGCTTGCCTTGAGGTGGATGGCGGGCGCTGTGTTTGATTGATGACAGCGACCGGCACGTAGCCCCCTCACCCTAGCCCTCTCCCGCAAGGGGGGAGGGGATAGAAATCGTCTATCCTCA
>CAYMSY010000576.1:319-2292 GCA_964393195.1 uncultured Alcaligenaceae bacterium
CTGCGTCTAGCTGCCGCATCTCTGGCTCGTCAAATCGTCTATCCTCACGTCGAGGAGGAAAGCAGCATGGCCAAAGCAACCCTGTCCGGGCTCGACGCGTCGTTTCTGTATCTGGAGACGCCCGAACAGCCGATGCACGTATCGAGCCTGTGTATCTATGAGGTGCCGCCGAAGCTGAAGCGTACGTTTCCGAAAGCGGTGGCGGCGCATCTCAAGAAGCGGTTGCACCTTGCGCCGCTGTTCACTCATGTGATCGCACAGGCGCCGTTCGGGCTCGGTCATCCGCATTGGGAAGAAGCCGATTCGGTTGATCTCGACTATCACGTGCAGCAGATCGAATTGCCGAAGCCCGGCACCATGCGTCAGCTCGAAGCGGCTGTGGCAAAAGAGCACGCGCGCCTGCTCGACCGTTCGCGTCCGCTGTGGCAGTTCACGATCTTCACGGGCTTGAGTACCGGCGACGTCGGGTTTTACGGCAAGGTGCATCATGCCGCGCTGGATGGCAAGGGCGGCACCGTGCTTGCCAACTCCATTCTCGATCTCACCGCGACGCCACGCGAAGTGCCGCCACCAGCTCATGCGACGCGTGCGACAGCGGTGAAGGACGACAGCAAGATCGGCGACATGATCGGCGCGGCGTTTTCCAATTCTCTTGCGCAATACGCGAAGATCATCCGTTCGATTCCGGGCGTCGCGAGCAAAGTGGTCGAAGCGGCAACACCGGTCGTCAAAAACATGGTGTCGACACGCAAGGCGCCCTTCAAATTTGCGCCGCACACGCCGTTCAACGTCAACATTTCGGCGAAGCGAAATTTCACCACGGCCACGCTGTCGTTCGCCGACGTGCGCGCAGCGGCGAAAGTGCTCGGCGGCTCGGTCAACGACGGCGTGTTGTTTGTGTGCTCATCGGCCTTGCGCACTTATCTCAAGCAGCTCAATGAACTGCCGAAGAAAACGCTGGTTGCCGCGATGCCCGTGAGCCTGCGTGAGGAGAGCAACAAGGAGCTGAACAATCAGGCGTCGATGGTGCTTGCGGAACTGGGCACGCATCATGGCGACGCGGCGAAGCGCTGGAAGGCGATCCTGACCTCAACCAGCAAGATCAAGGAATCGCTCAAGAGCCTGAAGAGCGTGTTGCCAACCGACTATCCGGGGTTGCTGGCGCCGCTGCTGGTTTCACGACTCAATGCGGCGGTCGCCAGCACCAAACTGATGGAACGCCTGCCGGCCGTCGCGAACGTCGCAATCAGCAACGTGCCGGGGCCACAGGTGCCACTTTATCTTGCCGGGGCGCAGATGAAGACGTTCTTTCCGGTGTCGATCATCACGCACGGACTGGCGCTCAACATCACGGTGCAAACGTATTGCGGTCGCATCGACTTCGGCATGATCGCGTGCAAGCAGGCGATGCCTGATCTGAACGACCTCGGTACAGCCATCGAGGGTGGATTCGACGAACTGGTCGCGCTCGCACAGGCGAAAGTTGCGCTTGATCACGAGCGGGAGGCCGCAGCGGCAAAACCCGCGAAAGGGAAAGCGTCACCGGACGTCGCAAAAGCATCAAGCAGCGCCAAAGCCGGCAAAACGGCAAAAGGCAAACCCGCCGTCAAGCCGTCGAGCAAACGCTCCAGCACATCCCGTTAAGATCAAACTAACCGTATCAAACGACCCACGCCAACGTGTCAAATCCGTCTGCTCACGAAAAAGCCCCGAATCCGTTTCTGGTTGCAATGGAGGCGCGTGCGCCCTGGGAGTGGGGCGCCTCGCTCGCCGCATGGCCAATGCTCAAGATGATGGGGCTGTGGCCGCGCTCGTCGCACGCCGAACCACAGCATGTGATCGTATATCCGGGCCTCGCGGCCGGGGATGCCTCGACGCGACCGTTGCGCTCATTTCTGGAAGATCTGGGCTACGTCGTACACGGCTGGTATCAGGGCATGAATCGCGGGCCGGGCCGCGGTGTGCTCGGGCGC
>CAYMSY010000577.1:0-2291 GCA_964393195.1 uncultured Alcaligenaceae bacterium
GACACCTTGGGCCCGGCCGGCACGTCCTCACGGATCGCCATCGACGGGAACGGGTTCGGCTTCTGGAACACCATGCCGACCCTGAGCCGCACCTCGGTGGGGCTCATCTGCTCTGAGTAGATGTCGACGCCGTCGAGCAGGATCTGCCCGGCGATCGCGGCGCCGGGAACGAGCTCGTGCATCCGGTTGAGCGCCCTCAGGAACGTGGACTTGCCGCAGCCCGACGGGCCGATCAGCGCCGTCACCTCCCCTGGCTCCATGCTGAGGGTGCAGCCTTCGAGCACCTTGCGCTTGCCGAACCAACTGGTGACCGCGATGGCGTCCATCCGGGACGCGTCCGCAGCGGGCGCCGACGGCGGCGCTGTCTGCGGAGCCGGCGACTGCGTCGCCACCTCGACGTGCGACGACGCCACGACCTCGACGGGGTCCGCCGACAGGGCAGCGGGCGGAGCGACCATGCCTGGCGCTCCCGGCACGTGTGGCTCACCCGGTACCGCTGGTACCGCTGGTACCGCTGGTACCGCTGGCGCAGCTGGTACCGCTGGTACCGCTGGTGCCGCTGGTGCCGCTGGTGCCGCTGGTGCCGCTGGTACCGCTGGCGCAGCGGGTGCCGCGGCGCCAGCGGGTGCCGCGGCGCCAGCGGCGTTCGTGAGGTCGATGACCGGCGGGACCGGGCCGGAGTACGGCGGCGGAACGAGCGGGTTGAGGCCCAGAGAGTTGGCAGTGAAGTCGGTCATCGTCTGATTCCTCGCTTGCGGTCGCCGCGCCCGCCGATCCAGCGTGCGGCAGTGAACAGGCCGAGCACGAGCATCAGCAGCACGACCGCGCCGGTCCATGCACGCTGCACCTGAGCGGGGTTGCCCTGGCTCTTCGTCATGAGCTGGAACACGAACAGCGGCAGGTCCGACTGGACGCCCGAGAACGGGTTGAGGTTCGTGATGTCGCTGCCTTGGGCGGTCAGCAGCACAGGTGCGGTCTCTCCGATGGCTCGGGCCACACCGAGGATCGACGCCGTGATCAAGCCCGATCGTGCCGTCGGCAGCACGATCCGCACGACGGTTCGCCACTGCGGAGCGCCGAGCGCCAGCGCGGACTCCCGGAGTCCGTCGTCGACGGTGCGCAGCATCTCTTCGGCAGTCCGGGTCACGATCGGGATCATCAGGACCGCAAGCGCCAGACCCGCAGCGAGACCGGAGTAGCCCCATCCCAGCGAGAAGCCCGTCGGCATGACGACCACGGTGTAGATCAGCAGACCGGCGATGATCGACGGCAGTCCCGACATGGCGTCGACGACGAACCGGATCACCGAGGACATGCGACCCCGCACCTCGTTGAGGTACACGGCGGTCAACAAGCCCACCGGGATCGACAGCAACGATGCGATGACGATCTGCTGCACGGTGCCGACGATGGCGTGGAACGCTCCGCCGCCCGGATCGAGCGGACCGACGTCGGAGAGGTCTTCGGTGAAGAAGCTCGGGCTCAGGCCCGGGATTCCCTTGATCGCCACGAATGCCGTCATCCACACCAGCACGGCGACGGCGGTGATCCCGGCGAGCCAGACGAGCGTCGTGACCAGGCGGTCGGTGGCGACGACCGGGCTGGTCGTGTCCCGCGCCATCAACCAGGTGCAGACCAGGAACCACAGCACGGCCCAGATCAGGAACGTGAGCGGGTGTCGCCAGTCCATCACCAGGCACATCAGCGCTGATGCCGCGCACCCGGACGCCGCGCTCACCAGGAGCTGGTTGCGATCCCGGCGCGACATGCGAGCTGGGTTGCCGGGGATCTGCTCGCCCGGTCCACCGACCGGCACCGGAGTTTCGAAGCGATGATCGAACCCACCGCTGTTCGGAGCGATCACCCCATTGGTCGAGCGTCGGTCCGACCCGACGTCTGACCGGTCGAGGTCGTCGACGCTGTCGAACCGCTCGACGTACTGCGGGTCGTCGATCGTGGTCATCCCGCGACCCTCGAACGGGCGACGATGCGACGAGCCGCCAGGTTCACCGCCAGGGTCAGGAGGAAGAGCGCGAAGCCCGCAGCGACCAGACCGGAGATCTCCATGTTGTCCGCTTCGCCGAACTTCACAGCGATCAGCCCGGCGATCGATCCGCCGCCTTCTTCCAGGACGAACGGGTTGGCCTTGATGGACAAGACGATGATCAGAGCGACAGCGATCGTCTCGCCGAGCGCCCGGCCGAACCCGAGCAGGATCGAGCCGACGATGCCGCCCTTGCCGAACGGGATGATGACGTCGCGGATCATGCCCCAGCGGCTCCCGCCGAGCG
>CAYMSY010000578.1:0-2286 GCA_964393195.1 uncultured Alcaligenaceae bacterium
GGACTATGAGGTTTATGAGCGCAGGACACTTGCCGGCGGCCTCGGCTACACGGAGGAACGACTGCGTCAAATCTGGTCGCAGGGGTTGCAGGTTCAGGATATCCGGCAGATGCAAAAACCGGGCAAAGAAAGCGGATTATTCGGCGAAGATTTCCTCTGGGTAATGCTGGCGCAGAAGCGTTCACCCAACACTATTTGACACGCCTCCATCGGGTCATCCCGATCGACGGAAACGCAATTCAACTAACACTTTGTCGCTGCGGTTAGCGGTGCTTTTTTGACGGCCACAATCCGACGCAGTCGCGAACATCGCATGCACCGTGCTACGTCCCGCATTCGCATCTGCACAACACCGGCATAGAAAACTGTCGTCGCCATGATCGGCGTCAATTAGGAACCTCGCAGCCCCGCATTCTCGTCAATAAACTTGGTTCTGGGAGCACTAGAAACGCAGCGCTGGATATTCATCGACCGCATAGAGAACGTTTCGAAGCATCGGAAGGATCAACAACATGAGTTTTCTTCTCAAGAGTGGACAACTGGTAGCGCTCGCACAGCGCAGTTTGTTCACTGCCTTGGCACTGGTCATTACATCCGGGTCCGCGTTCGCGGCCGGAACCGTGCGCAATGTTTTCGAGTTTCGAATTCCACCGAGCCGACACGCTTATGTAGGCGATTTTCAGAGAGACAAAAACCCGATCTATCACGTCGGTAACTTTCTGATAGACGGCCGTGTCGTCGGCACGTGGGATGTCAGTCAAGCCACGGAGGTCATGACCCAACCAGGGCAAGCAGTTACGGTTGGCGTGCATGTGACACGCACCAACTACGGTCCGATGAGCTTGAGCGTCAAGAGCAAGACTGAAGACACCCTATGGCAAGTGGACTGGTTCACTGATTCCATCAATGTAGTCGGCAGCAAACCGCTTGGCCCGCGGGCCGCTGCTACCACGCCGGCTTCAGGCGCACATCCGGCACCCGCGCCGACCACGGCGATGGCCGGGTGTGGGAGGCTGTGTGGATCCGACGAGGCAATAGCAACACCTTTGACGCTACGTGGCGGCTGGGCGGTACTGGTAATCCGGTCAAGGACGTGGTCACGGTAAGTGGCGTCTATTCCGGCAACATTGTTGAGATCCGTCGCCGGGGTAACGGTGGAACGTACCTCGGTCCACTGACCTCCGACAAACGCGGAGTAGCGCGCGGCACAGCAAGCTGGTACAAAAACGAATGGTGGGAGGCGCGGTTTGTTGACAACGCGCCCGCGCCGCCGAGGCCACCTGTCGACGGGCACGGAGGTACCACCGACACCACGCTGCCCGGCGGAGTGTCGCGCCTGGCGGGTTCGCATGTCGCGAGCGTGCAGGTGTATTGCTTAAAAGGCACCGAGACCCGCGTCAATAATTGGGTACGCTCCTGTGTGCTGGTTGGTAACCAAACATTCAATCGTGTCACCTTCCGCAATCCGGGAATGCCGCCTACTACTGTTCCTGTCATGGTGCGTAGCGGCGTTCGAGCGTTCTTTGATGAATACGGTTACCTTGTGCAGCCGACGCGTTGACCCGGCTGCGCCGTGAAAATCACCGAGTCTGATGCAGTCGAATGGGATGCGGAGATTCCGCTTCTGACCAATCGCTACATTCTCGCCGGATTGGCGAAGGCGATCTTGGGCGGATCTGCGCTCGTCACCGCGCTGGTGTCGCTGCTGCTCGCGATACAGGGAGAATGGAATCTCATCCCTCGTGTCGCCGGCTTGCTGTTCGGCATCGGAGTGCTGCTTTTGCTGGTAGCTCTTCTGGTCATGCGGGTCGCCTTCAGAAACCGGTTGCTCGCTCGCTTCAGGGTGGACGCCGATGGCGTTGCGTTCGAAACGACTGATCGCACTGCGCTGATTGGCAACCGTGCCGCACTGCTACTTGGTCTGGCTATGGGCAAACCGGCCGCGGCAGGTAGTGGTCTGTTGGCCACGTTGCAGGAATCGCAACGCCTGCGCTGGGGAGGCGCATTTCGCGCTAGCGGCGAAGCGGCAACACACAGCATCGCGTTCCGCAACGGCTGGCGAACACTAATGCGGATTTACTGCCGCCCCGAAGAGTATGAGGCAGTGCTAGTGCTGGTGCGTCGTTACATGACAGGGCACGGGACAGCCGGGCGCCTGCCTCATTCCACCCCGGTCGCAGCCCAATACATTCTCCGGACACTATGGGTGGTTCTAAGCTGTCTGCCGGTGTTCTACACCGCTGACTCGTTTGGTCTCAGCCGCCTATCACCCTTTCTGTTCATGTG
>CAYMSY010000579.1:0-2279 GCA_964393195.1 uncultured Alcaligenaceae bacterium
GACAGACACGATCACGCGACGCTGGTCGCCGTCGACGCGGTCGCGTTGCACAAAGCCAAGATCGTCCATGCGGGCAAGGATTCCGGCCAGACTCGGGCTGGAAATACCGCAGAGGGTGACGATTTCGCGCGGCTCCTTCGGTCCGGTTTCGAACAGCGCGCGGATGATGCGCCACTGCTGCTCGGTCACGCCGTGCGCATTGAGGATCGGCCGGAAGCGCGCCAGTACGGCCTCGCGGGCGTGCAGTAGCAACAGCGGCAGGTTGCGGTGTCTGATCGAAGGAACGGGCTGGCTCATCAGTGCAATGCAGGATCTATTCTGGAGCGGCAGCTTGACAGCGCTACCGCATGCTGCCTATATTACTAACATATTAGTAGATATTCAATCATGCTCAAGCCGGTCCTTGAAATGCCGATGTCGCCGTTCCGTCTGTCTGGCACGGTGTATGGCGCGCTACTGAATCACGCCGCCGCGCTCGCCGCTATTGGTGACGCGGCGAACGCTGCGCCTTACAAGGCGCCACCGAAAGTACCGGTGCTGTTCATCAAGCCGCGCAACACGTTGCTGGCGCCGGGCGAGCCCGTGACCGTCCCGGCCGATGCCGGCGAGTATGAAGTCGGCGCATCACTCGGTATCGTGATCGGACGCACGGCGTGTCGCGTTAGCGAGGCGCAGGCGATGGAGTTCATTGCGGGCTACACGCTGGTGGTGGATTTCAGCGTGCCGCATGAAAGTTTTTATCGACCGTCGGTGCGCTTCAAGGCACGCGACGGCTCCTGCTATCTCGGCCCTCGTGTGGTGCCGGTGAGCGCGGTAGCCGACCCGAACGCGCTGGCGATGACGGTGTCGATCGACGGTCAGGTGGTGCAGCGGACGTCGACGGCGGGCATGGTGCGGCCCGTGGCGAAACTGATTGCCGATGTGACGGATTTCATGACGCTGCGCCCCGGCGACGTCCTGATGCTTGGGGTAGCGCATGGCGCGCCGAATGCCCGGTCCGGCCATCGTGTAAGCGTGACGCTGGAATCGGTGGGTAGCTTCGAAACAATACTGACCGCCGAATCACGGGAACGCGTCGCATGAGGACGGCCCGCGTCGCCTACGCTGGCGCCATTCACGCGGCGCACCCGCATGACTTTGGTCTGCAGCTCGCTGACGGGCGGGTGCTGGCCGAGCATGAAGTGGTGTGGCTGCCGCCGTTTGAGGTTGGCACCATCATCGCGCTGGGTCTGAATTACAGCGATCATGTGAAAGAACTGTCGAAAGAATTGACTGTCAGCAGCAAGGACGAGCCGCTGGTGTTCCTCAAGGGGCCGGGCGCGTTGATTGGGCATCGTGGCTTTACGCGGCGACCAAAGGACGTGACCTTCATGCACTACGAGTGCGAGCTGGCCATCGTGATCGGACAAACCGCGCGCAAGGTGAAGGCTGTGGATGCCATGCAGCATGTGGCGGGCTACACGGTCTGCAACGACTACGCCATTCGTGACTATCTGGAAAACTGGTACCGCCCGAACTTGTGCGTGAAGAATCGCGACACCTGCACCGTCATTGGCCCGTGGCTGGTCGACGCAGCCGACGTGCCCAATCCGCACGACCTGAAGCTCAGGACGCTGGTCAACGGCACCGTCACGCAGCAGGGCCATACCGGCGACATGATCAACGACATTCCGGCGCTGATCGAATACCTGAGCGCGTTCATGACGCTGCAAGCGGGGGACGTGATCCTCACCGGTACGCCGGAGGGCGTGGTCAACGTTAACGTGGGCGACGTCGTCATCACCGAAATCGACGGTATCGGTCATCTTGTCAACACCATCGTCGGTGACGAGATGTTCGGGCGATAGCGAACGTTCGCCATTTCCTTTTTTTGAAACTGAACCGTATGCAAATCAATCATCTGATCAACGGCAAGGCGCAGACCAGCGCGGACTACTTCGAAACCGTCAATCCGGCAACGCAGGAGACGCTGGCTGAAGTCGCGCGGGGCGACGCCGATGAAGTCAATGCGGCGGTTGCCGCAGCGAAGGCTGCGTTCCCGGGATGGGCGGGTCGCCCGGCAACGGAGCGAGCCAATCTGATGCGCAAGCTTGGCGATCTCATCGCAAAGCATGTGCCGGAAATCTCGCAGACAGAAACGAAAGACACCGGCCAGGTCATCGCGCAGACCGGCAAGCAACTGGTGCCACGTGCTGCAGACAATTTCTACTACTTCGCCGAGACGTGTACGCGCGTCGATGGCCACACCTACCCGACACCAACGCACCCCAACTACACGC
>CAYMSY010000580.1:0-2271 GCA_964393195.1 uncultured Alcaligenaceae bacterium
ATCAACTTTTGCCGGAACGCCTTTAGACATAGGGCATGGAAAGGAAAAATGTCGAAAGTCGACAATTGGCATAAATGGTCTAGGAGCCCTTATTGAATTGGGTTTAACGCCGGTAGCCATTGACCGCAGATGTGCTCCAGACCGCCGGGTTTTCGCTGCGCGCGATCAGCGCCAGGCCGTAGGCGATGGATTCCAGCTGGTCACCGGTTTCGATCGAACCGGGTCGGAAGCGCTGGTCAAAAATCGCGCGCACGGCGGGCACGAACGAGGTGCCGCCGGTCAGGAACACGCGGTCAATCGCGCCGGCATCCAGTTTTGCCGAGGTCAGCGCCTCGTCCACCGCGTCTTCGATCTTCTGCAGATCCTCTGCGATCCACGACTCAAACGCCGCGCGTTCGATCGTTGCATCGAGCGCCAGATCGTAGTTGTAGCCCTGCGCCCGGAACTCCAGCTTCGCGACCGGTTCATGCGACAGTGCCGCCTTGACGTCGGCGACCGCCTTGTACAGCGGATAGCCGAGATCGTTTTCGATCAGCGCGATGAACTTGGCCAGACCGTCGCGCTCGATCGCGTAGCGCAAATACTCGCGCAGTTCGCGCAACACGGTCGGCGATTTCATGAGCGCGAGCTGACTCCACTGCGCAAAACGGTGATGCAGATAGGTGGGTACTTCCAGCACCTTGTCGATGCTCTTGAAGTGGGACCGATAGCCAAGCTGCGGCAAGATCGCATGTTCCAGAATGCGGTAATCGAACACATCGCCCGCGACCGCGACGCCCGAGTGCGCGAGCGGAATCGATTTCAGCGCGCCCCCGGGACCGGCGCCGGGTTCGAAACGGATGATCGAAAAATCGCTCGTTCCGCCGCCGAAGTCCGCGACCAGTACGGTGGCCGCCTGCGTCAAGCGCTGTGCGAAAAAGAACGCCGCCGCAACCGGTTCATAGACGTAAGTAATTTCGGCAAAGCCCACGCGCCTGAACGCCGCTTCGTAACGCTCCAGCGCCAGCGCCTCGTCCGGATTCACCCCGGCAAACGCCACCGGGCGCCCCGCCACCAGCTGCAGCGGCAGATCGGCCAGTGCCGGACCGGCGTGTTCGCGCAGCTTTTCGAGGAACACAGTCAGCAGATCATCGAACGTAAAGCTGCGACCGTTGATATGGGTTTCGGTGAACGATTTGCTCGCCGCGAAGGTCTTGAACGATTGCAAAAACCGGCAGTCGGTGGGTTCGTCAATAAAGCGCTCAATCGCCCAGGGCCCGGCCTCAAAACGCAGATCGTGTGACGCGTCGCTGTCCTCGTCCCAGAAGCACATCGCCGAGCGGAACGTCGAATGCGTCCGGCCGCCGAGCACGAACGGCAGCACCTGCGCCGTCGACGCACTGTCCGACGTCGCAACGACCGTGTTGGTGGTGCCAAAGTCGAGGCCAAGCGCGAGGGAAGGGGGTGTTTTTTTCGACATGAAATGGCAAATGCTCCGCCCATCGTCGACGCCGGCGCGTGACGAACGGAGCAGAGCAAGGAATTCGGGCGGGAGGCGGATTCTACGGCATGCGCTGAACGCCCGCGCGGTCGGCCCCACTCACCTGGCGCGGATGGCCGGGCAGTGGTGTCAGGTTTGCGGCACTGGCACGCCCGATGTGGCGACGCGCCCCTACACTTGCGGCGTGAATGCAAACGCCAGCAAATCCCCGTCCGCCACAGTTACCCCTATCGGCACCGGCCGCCCGTGGCTCGCGCGGCTGCCGCCGGGCCTGTTTGCCATCGTGTTCGGTCTGCTGGGGCTCGCGGGCGCGTGGCGGCGGCTGGCGGGTTTCCGGCTCGAATCCACCGATGAAATCTCCACGATCATCCTGACCGTCGCGACGGGATTGCTCGAACTGCTGCTCCTGCTGTGGGTGATCAAATTCGTGCGTCATCGCGGCGATGTGCAGAAGGATTTTGCACACCCGGTGCATGGCGCGATGCTGTCGCTGCTGCCGTTGACCGTTTTGTTGTCGGTGGCGCTTTGGGCGCCGCTCATGACGCACTACGCCGACATCGCCGCGAGCATTACGTTTGCTGCGCTGATGCTTCAGGGGGTGATCGCATGGCGCACGGTGTCGCGCGTGGCGACGGGTGACATCCCCGCCGACATGGTCACACCTGCGCTTTACCTGCCACCGGTTGGCGGCGGTCTGATCGGCGCACTGGCACTCAATGCATTGGGTTCGCACGGATGGGCCGTGCTGCTGTTCGGCATGGGGCTCGGCGGCTGGGCGCTGCTGGAGGCGC
>CAYMSY010000581.1:0-2270 GCA_964393195.1 uncultured Alcaligenaceae bacterium
GCGACGACAGCGGGACCGGTAATGCCAAGGGCCACGCGGGTGTACATGAGTGCGTCGGTAGTCGCCAGGAATGATCCATCGCCGTCAAGGTCGGGCTTGCAGTTTTGATAACCAAATGGGCCGCCGTCGTAGCGTGCGGCGCAGAAGTCGGTGGTCACGCCGGTGTAGCAATACCCAGCCAGCAACAGCTTGCCGTCCGGCTGCAGGGTCATGGCGTTTGCGACGGTGCCAACGGTGATGGCTGTGAACACGGTTCCTGTTCCGTTCCAGGTCGGGTCCGGTACGCCATGAGGCAGGTAACGTACTGAGCAGAACTCCGTGTTCGGGCCGTTGTAGCAATATCCGGCCAGCAGGACCTTGCCGTCCGGTTGCAATACGATGGCGTCGCCGTAGTCACCGGCTGCACCCATCGGCGTGATGACTTTTCCGGTGCTGTTCCAGGTCAGGTCGAGTGTGCCGTTGGGCAGATAACGCACCGCGCAGAAGTCAAGCGCGCAGTTGCCCGCCAGCAGGACCTTGCCATCGGGTTGCAGGGTCATGGCGTAGGCATTTGCGCTGCCGGTGCCGACGGGAGTCAGCACTTTGCCGGTAACGTTCCAGGTGGTGTCGAGCGTGCCATTGGTTAGATAGCGCACGGCACAGAAGGCTTCGGATACACCGTTGCGGCAATATCCGCCGAGCAATACTTTGCCGTCCGGTTGCAGAACGATCGCGTTGGCTTCGTCACCTGTGCCGCTGATGGGGGTGATGACTTTGCCGGAGCCGTTCCAGGTGGCGTCGACGGTGCCGTCGGGCAGATAGCGTACGGCACAGAATTGAAAATTTACGCCGACGGCGCAGCGGCCTCCGAGCAGCACTTTGCCGTCAGGTTGCAGTATCACGCCATAAGCGTGGCTGTTGCTGCTGCCGACCGGCGTGATGAGCGTTCCGGACCCGCTCCATGTGGTGTCGAGCGCGCCATTGGGGAGGAAACGGGCGCTGCAGATGTCGTTGTTCGTGCCATTCCAGCAGGCGCCGGCGACCAGTACCTTGCCGTCAGGTTGCAGCGCCATGGCGTTGCCGACATCGTCCAGGCTGCCGACAGCCGTCATGACGCTGCCGGTGCCGTTCCAGGAGGTGTCGAGCGTGCCGTTGGGCAGATAACGCACGAGGCAGAAGTCATTGTTTGCGCCATTGGAACAGTACCCGGCGAGCAGCACCTTGCCGTCGGGCTGCAGGGCGACGGCGCGCGCGACGTCGGTGCCCGCACCCACAGCAGTGACTACTTTTCCGGCACCAAACGGGCTGCCGGTGGCCCAGAAAGGGTCGAGCGTGCCTGGCAGGCCAATCGTCGCCGACGAGGGCGATGCGACGAGCGCAATAACGTAACAGGCGGCAATGCCCATGTGACGGATGATCAAGTTCATGAGTGGGGTCCTTTTTCGATCGCTTGTTTCAAGTGGTTTGGCGGAGAGGAGGTCGCTTTTTGAACCAACAACAAAAACGGAAAAGCGGCGAGACCACTGCCGGTGGCGCCAAGTTCACCGGCGAAAGGGGATGGCTGAATGAAGTCATGCCGTGGCGGCTGGTGGGTCGCTATTGCGGCAGTGTCATTCCGCATTGCGTCACCAGATACTCTCGAATCACTGCCCATGTTTTGCGGGGAGCGTTACCGGGGAAGGTGATGCCGTTGATCACGGCGTTGCCCGTGAGTCCGAGCGCGACGCGGGCGTGGATCAGCGAGTCGATGGCGGCGGTGGTCAGGCCGTCGCCATCGATGTCGAGCGTCTTGCCGACGAGGTAATTGCTGATGCTTACCCAATCACTTCGCGGCGTGCCGTTGGGGAAATGGATGCCATTGGTGACCGCCGTGTTGCTGAGGCCCAGTGCGATGCGGACATGCATAAGCGAGTCGATGGTGGCGATGACTTTGCTGTCGCCATCAAGATCGACCGCGCAGCCTGGTATCGGCGGGTTGCCGTCGAGCCGCGCGGAGCAGAACTCGATGTCGCTGCCGACGAAGCAATCACCTGCGAGCAGGATCTTGCCGTCGCTCTGGATGTTCATCGTCGTTGCGACATCGCCGATGCCCGGCGTGATGGCGAACACGTTGAAGCCAGTCGTGTTGAACGTCGTGTCGAGCGCGCCACTCGTGGTGTAGCGCGCGATGCAGAACTGCAGTTTTGATGAGAGGCCACAATAGCCCGCAACCAGCAGTTTGCCGTCGCTTTGCAAGGCGCTGGTGTTGATGAAGTCCACGGCCGCGCTGATCGGCGATAGCACTTTGCCGA
>CAYMSY010000582.1:0-2269 GCA_964393195.1 uncultured Alcaligenaceae bacterium
CTGTTCCGGGCCGTGGGAGGCGGTGATCTTTTCGCGGTTGTCGTCACGGTAGACGTCATTCTGGGGCCCCTACTCACGCTAATAGTTTTCAAACCCGGTAAGGCTTCGTTACGATTCGACTTGACCGTTATCGGGTTGATTCAGGCCCTTGCATTGGCGTATGGCGTTCAGACGCTCTTTATCGGTCGTCCTGTCTACATTGCGGTGCTGGGACATCGGGTTGATGTCGTGCAGGCCTCTGAGATTGATCCATCCGACCTGAATAAGGCAGGCCAATCTCTGCCGCGCACTGGCCCGGTTTGGGTCGGATATCGACCGCCGACAGACCGAAAGGAGAGAGAAGACGTATTGTTCGGTTCGCTCGGCGGGAAGGATTACGGGCAACTTCCTCAGTATCACGCGCCGGTGGACGTCATGAAACCCGATATCCTGAAGCTTGCGAAGTCCGTCGCTGAACTTAAAGGTCTGAATACTGGACGAGAGTCAGAGATCGCAGACTGGCTTGTGCAACACGGCTATACCGAACGAAACGCGGTGTTTCTGGGGCTTCGAGCCCGTTCAGAGGATATGACAGTCTTCTTTGATGGGGCAACTGCGCGTGTAATTGGTATTGCGCCATTTAGACCGTGGAAGTGAGATAGTTAGCGACGCGCCCCACGATCGCTCGTGCCAACTCCAGCTTCCCCATTCTCGGCAAGCGCTTCGCGCCCTCTGCGCCCCGTTCGTCGATGAGCGTTACCTGATTTTCATCGGCGCCGAATGCGCTTTGGGCGTGGTTGGCGATTAGTAGCGGGATGCCTTTTCTGGCGCGTTTTTCGGCGCCGTATTGCTCTACTTTTTCGCTCTCGGCGGCAAAACCGACGCAGAACGGTGAGGTTCCGTTCTTCCGCGCATCAGCGCTCTTTCGCGCGTGCTTCGCGATCCTGGCGAGGATGTCGACGGTGGGTTCGAGGTTGATCGTGAGTCCGGCGTCGGTTTTCTTGATCTTCTGTTCGGCGCTGGTCGTTGGCCGATAGTCGGCGACCGCCGCGACGGCGATGAAGATGTCAGCTTCGTCAACCTCGGCTTCGACGGCGGCGAGCATCTCGGCCGCGCTGGTGACGTTGACGCGATCGACGGCGAAAGGTGTTGGCAAATGCGTCGGCCCGCTGACCAGCGTGACCTGCGCGCCGGCATCGGCACACGCCTGCGCAAGGGCGTAACCCATCTTGCCACTGGAGTGGTTGGTGATTACTCGCACTGGGTCAATCGCCTCCTGCGTGGGGCCGGCGGTAATGAGCACACGCTTGCCGAGGAGCGTTTTCGGTTGCGCCCAGGCCTCCAGTGCGGCCATGATTTCGGCCGGTTCAAGCATGCGGCCATCGCCGATTTCGCCGCAGGCCTGATCTCCGGTGCCAGGGCCAATGACGTGGACGCCGTCCGCCTTGAGCGTGGCGACGTTCCTTTGCGTGGCCGGGTTCTGCCACATTTGCAGATTCATCGCGGGGGCGACGATGAGCGGAATGGTGCGCGCCAGCACGGTGGTCGAGAGCAGGTCATCGCTGCGGCCGTGCACCAGCCGCGCGAGGAAATCGGCTGACGCCGGCGCGATCAGCATGACGTCGTTGGTGCGCGTGAGCTCGATGTGCGCCATGCCGTTGTCGGGGCGGGCGTCCCACAGGTCGCTGTAGACCGGGTGACCGGACAGCGCCTGAAATGTCGCCGGGCCAACGAATTCACGGGCGGCGGCGGTCATGGCGACCGTCACCTCGCGGCCCGATTTGACCAGCAGGCGCGTCAGTTCGGCGGACTTGTAGGCGGCGATGCCGCCAGTGATGCCGAGCAGCACACGGCGCGTTGGCTTGGCTTGAGGCGCAATTGAATCCATGTGAAAAGTGTAGCCCTTCGCCTGATCACGCCACTGTACAGATGTCTGTGGAGTCGCGCCGCGCGAATGCGTCGGGTCGGCCATGCGAGGCGGGCGTTTTTTGCGGCTGTTGAACGTTTCCCGGAAGCATTCGTGGCTACCGGAACGTCATCAACTTTTCCATGAAACCTTTATTGCAAAGGGCATGGTGGCGAAAAATGACATAAGTCGATTTATGCCACTTTATCGCACTGAGCCCATATTGAATGGGCATTTCAGCAAAAAGCTGTTAGCCGCGATGTTCGCCAACGCGCACCACTTTAAGCGCGTTGGTGCCGCCGCTTTTGCCCATCGGTTCGCCGCAGGACAGCACGATCAGGTCGTTGTCGGCGACGGCGTCGCGCGCCTTGAGGGCGTCCTCAG
>CAYMSY010000583.1:0-318 GCA_964393195.1 uncultured Alcaligenaceae bacterium
GCGTTGACCTTGTCGATCTCGGCGCGGAGCGCAAATTCCTCGCGCTCGATCTTCATCTGGCCGGCTTCGATCTTCGAGAAGTCGAGAATGTCGTTGAGGATGAGCAGCAGGTTCTCGGCCGAGTCGTAGGCGAGGGTCGCATAGCGCGCCTGCTCGCCGCTGAGGCCGGCGCCGCGCATGAGATCGAGCATGCCCATGACGCCGGTCATCGGGGTGCGCAGTTCGTGGCTCATCGTGGCGAGGAATTGCGACTTGGCGACGCTGGCCGCTTCGGCCGCGATCTTGGACTTTTCGAGCTGGGTATTGGCGGTCGTGATT
>CAYMSY010000583.1:380-2269 GCA_964393195.1 uncultured Alcaligenaceae bacterium
GGACGGGATCGTAGACCTTGCGGCCGCGACGTTCGAGCCAGATGACGCTGCCGTCCTTGCGGATGCCGCGATAGCGGAAGGTCTCGCCCTCGCCGCCGATGGTTTCGCGCTCCAGCGCGTCGTCGACGATCTGGACGTCCTCGGGATGCGTGAGCGAGGCGCGGCCTTCGAAGAAATCCTCGACCGTGTAGCCGCATTGCTGTTCGCACGAGGCGGAGAGGTATTCCATGCGGCGGTCGGGACTGAACACCGCGATCACGTCGATCGAGTTGTCCATGATGGTCTGGAGCTTAGAACGCGCCGCTTCCTGCGCGGCGGTGGCGGCGGCGAGGTCGCGTTCATGGGCGACGCGGTCGGTGATGTCTGAAATGACCGAGAGCACCGCGACGCCCTCGCCGAAATCGTGTTCGTAAACGGCGCGGGCGCGGCGCTCGACCCAGATCCACTCGCCGCTCTTGTGGCGCAGGCGATAGCGGAGCGCCGGCGTCACCTGGCCGGCACGATTGCGCGCGGTTTCGGCGAAGAGGAGATGGCGGTCTTCGGGATGCGACATGGTGCCGAGCGGCATGTGCGCAAGCTCGTGCGTCTTGTAGCCGACGACGTTCGCGGCGGACGGCGACATATAGGCGACCGTGCCGTCCGGACGGAACAGCGAGATAACGTCGCCGATATGGTCGGTGACGAGTTGGAGCTGGCCTTGCGTTTCGTCGAGCGCGCGGCGGGCGGCGTCGAGCTGTTCCTCGCGGCGCACCTGATCGCCGACATCGCGAGCGACGGCGATGAATTCCATCACCTTGTCCGTTACCGGCGAGACGATCGGGGTCAGCGTTACTTCGAGCCACACCCAGTGGCCGGCTTCGTGTTCATAACGGTGCCGGTAGGTGACGGAGGCCTTGGATTTCCACGCGGTGACGAAAGCGCCCTCCGCCGCCGCGCGGTCGTCAGGGTGGACCATGTGCACGACACGGCCGTCGCGCACGAGGGTCTGACGCCCAAGGATGCGTTCGTGCGAGGGCGAGAGATGCTGCACCCGGCCGTCGAGCGTGAAGCGCAGGAAGATGTCGGAGCCGCGGCTGGCGAAAAGATCATAGAGCTCGCCTTGCTCTTTCAGCTGGGTCTGCGCGGCGGCAAGCGCCTGGTCGGCTTCGACGACGGCGGTGATGTCGCGGATGACGGTGAGGATCGCGTTGCCGGCGCCGAGATCGTGGTTGCGGACGATGCTGGCGCGGCGCTCCAGCCACAGCATGCGCCCATCCCGGTGGCGGAGGCGATAGCGCAGGACCGGCGTCGCCTCGCCGGCACGGTTGCGTTCGAGCTCGGCGAGGATGAGCGCGCGGTCCTCGGGATGGACATGCGTTTCGGGCGGGATGTCGGCGAGGTCGGCGGCGGTGTAGCCGACGACATTCGCGACCGAGGGCGACATATAGGCCGCGCGGCCGTCCGGCGTGACCAGCGTGACGATATCGGCGATATGATCGGAGACAAGCTCAAGCCGCGCGCGGGTGATGTCGCGTTCGCGGCGGGCGGCGGCGAGCTGATCCTCGCGGGCGACCTGCTCGCTGACGTCGCGCGAGACGGCGATGATTTCGGCCACAGCGCCGTCGGCATCGAGGATTGGGGTAAGGCGGGTTTCGAGCCAGACCCAGTGACCATCCTCGTGCTGGACGCGGCTGCGGAAGGTGCCGGGCGCCTTCGTCGTCAGCACATCCACCCAGACCTGGCGGCTGGTGAGGTGATCGTCGGGATGAATGGCGTCGTTGAGGCGGCCGGCGCGCAGGACATCGTGGCGGCCGAGCAGGCGCTCGTGCGAGGCCGAGATGTGGTGCATGCGGCCGTCGACGCCAAGGCGCATGAAGAAGTCGGACGCGTGATTGGCGAAGAGGCCGTAG
>CAYMSY010000584.1:0-2265 GCA_964393195.1 uncultured Alcaligenaceae bacterium
TTGTAGAGCGTGTTGACCGCCGGGAACATGTGCAACTTGTAGCCCTTGAGCGCCTTGATGGTGCCCGGGATGTCGCGCGGATTCGGAATCAGGATCGCGTGACCGCCGGTGCGCGTGACGAGCAGGTAGCAGATCGTGAATGCGAAGATGTGATACAGCGGCAGCGCGCAAACCGTGTTCAGCTGGTCTGGCGCCTTGGCCTTTTTCGGGTTGTTGAGTGCGGGTTGCATCCACGCTTCGGACTGCAGCACGTTGGCGATGATGTTGCGATGGAGCAGCGTTGCGCCTTTCGACACGCCGGTCGTGCCGCCGGTGTACTGCAGCACGGCAGGGTCGTCGAATTTCGCTTTTGACGGCGACAGCGCCAGCGGTTTGCCCTGTGCCATTGCGTCATTGAACTTGACGGCAGTCGGCAGGCTGAACGGCGGCACCATTTTTTTCTTCTTGCGCACGACGTAGTTGACCAGTGCGCCCTTGATCAGTCCGAACATGTCGCCCATCGCTGCGAGGACGACGTGTTTCACCGGCGTCTTGTCGAGCACCTGCTGCAAGGTCGCAGCGAAGTTTTCGAGAATGATGATGGCCTTGGAACCGGAGTCTTTCAACTGATGCTCAAGCTCGCGCGGCGTGTACAGCGGATTGACGTTCACCACAACAAAACCGGCGCGCAGGATGGCGGCCACCGCCACCGGGTATTGCAGCACGTTAGGCATCATGCAGGCGACGCGATCGCCCTGTTGCAGGCCGAGGCTCTGCAGATAGGCGCCGAGTGCGCGCGAATGCGCATCAACTTCGCCGTAGGTAATCGTCTTGCCCATGCAGGTGAACGCGGCGCGCGTGGCGTACTTCTGATAGCTCTCTTCGAGCAACTGCACGATTGATGCGTACTGGTCGTACTTGATCGTTGCCGGTACGCCAGCCGGGTAATTCTTGAGCCACGGTTGATCCATGGGGTCCTCCTTTTTCGTGAATCGACAGCAGCTGCGTTGCGCTTTCCCCGATGTCCTCGCGCGCGACGCAGTTGCTCTGCGATGCATGATAGCAGCGGTTTCGCATCATGCGATGCACTGAAACCCGGGCCTTTGCCGATCGTGAAATGATGCCGGATTACGTCAACAACTTTTCATTTAAACGTCCATTTTTATGGGCATACGTCTTATTTTTGATGATTATCGACTTTTGCAATATTTTTATCTTAAGCCCTTTGCAATAAGGCTTTCAGCGAAAAGCTGAATGCGCACTCACTACACTTGCAACATGGCTCTTCTCACTCTGCAAAACGCCCATCTCGCTTTTGGTCTCGCCCCGCTCCTCGATGGCGCGGATTTCGCCATTGAAACGCGCGAAAGGATTGGTCTGATCGGTCGCAACGGCGCTGGCAAAAGCTCGCTGCTAAAGGTACTCGCGGGCAAGCAACTGCTCGACGATGGCGTGCTCGCGCTGCAAAGCGGATTGCGTGTGGCGACCGTGCCGCAGGAACCCGTTTTCGAGACAGGTGAAACCGTGTTCAGCGCCGTTTCAAACGGCGTTCGCGTCGCCCGTGAGCTGCGCGATCGTTACGAAACACTGGCCGCAGCGGGTGGTGACGAACATGAACTCGCCGACCTGCAACATGAAATTGACGCGGTCGACGGCTGGGCCTGGGAAAGCAAGGTCGAGACGACGCTATCGCAATTGTCGCTGCCGGGCAGCACACTCGTCAGCACGCTCTCGGGCGGATTGAAAAAACGGGTGGCCATCGCGCAGGCGCTGGTCGCGACGCCCGACGTGCTGTTGCTCGACGAACCGACCAACCACCTCGACCTCGCCGCCATTGCCTGGCTCGAAAATCTTCTCACCAGCTTCAAGGGCAGCGCCGTCATCATCAGCCATGACCGCGCCTTTCTCGACAATGTCGTCACCCGCATCATTGAACTCGATCGCGGCAAGCTCACCACCTTCCCCGGCAATTACGCTGCTTACGAAACGCAGAAGGCGGCACAGCTCGAATTCGAGGCGACCGTCAACGCCAAATTCGACAAATTCCTGGCGCAGGAAGAAGTCTGGATCCGCAAGGGCGTCGAGGCACGCCGCACACGGAACGAGGGTCGCGTGCGCCGGCTCGAACGACTGCGCGATGAGCGCGCGGCACGGCGCGACACCCTCGGTCGCGTCAAGCTCGAAATCACCAGTGGCGCGCAGTCCGGCAAGGTCATCGCCGAGCTGACTGATGTCTGTAAATCCTTTACCAGCGCATCGGGCAACAAGCTTATCGTCAAGGATTTC
>CAYMSY010000585.1:0-2258 GCA_964393195.1 uncultured Alcaligenaceae bacterium
CACCCGCACCCGCACCCGCACCCGCACCCGCACCCGCACCCGCACCCGCACCCGCTCCGGCACCTGCACCTGCTCCGGCACCTGCACCCGCTCCGGCACCTGCACCCGCTCCGGCACCTGCACCCGCTCCGGCCCCCGCACCCGCTCCGGCACCTGCCCCGGTGACCTCCAGCGCGCTGTTGGTCACGCTGCAGAACTTCGCCGAGACGGCCGCGCGCAACTGGAACTTCGACGGCCACTCCGTCACCGACCAGTTCACCTCCGCCCAGGGCCGCTGGGACTACACCGACACCACCTACGAGCCGTGGCTGTTCGACCGCGCCGACGTCTGGCGCATGATGTTCGAGCTCACCCGCAACACGAAGTGGCAGACCCAGGCCAACAGCGACCTGGCCTACTACGAGTCGCGCCTGAGCACCGACGGCTTCTTCATGAACAAGACCGGCGAGCAGGACACCAAGTACAGCTACGTGCACCCCTGGAGCACCAACACCGCCAAGCAGACCGCCGCCTACAACGCCACCGTGGCCGGCTTCCCCAACACCTACAGCACCGGCGCCGGCCTGTGGACCGAGCGTGAGCTGTGGGTCGCGCTGAACGCCGCGGTGAAGTACCACACCGTCTCCAACAGCACCGCCGCGCTGTCGCGCGCGCAGGCCATGGTCGATCAGTGGGACCAGGTCCGCGGCAGCGGCAAGGCCCCGCTGGTGAGCTACACGCAGCATGAGGGCGGTGGCCCCGGCGGCACCACGCCCTCGGACCTGATCAGCAGCCCGTGGATGAGCGCGCTGTACTTCCAGGCAGCTCGCCTGTACATCGAGAAGGTGCCCTCCGCGGCCAACCAGGTCTACCGCCAGGCCAGCGACTACTTCGACTGGATGAACACGCCCGGCACGCGCGGCTTCTACTCGGGCTCGGAGGTCGGCTCCGAGTACGCCGGCCTGGTGTTCCCGTCCTACCTGGCCGGCGGCTCGCTGATCGGCGACGCGGGCCCGGACGTGGGCAACATGGACCACGCGCTGGACGTGGCAGGCTTCGTGTCCTTCGCCATCAAGGCCAAGACCGCCCTGGGCCTGCCCACCGCCGCCGCGCAGCAGCGCCTGGCCGACATGAAGGCCACCGCCGCCGTGGCCTTCGCCGAGTCCACACGCACCACGCTGTACCTGCCCAAGTACCGCATCAACCCCCCGCGCAAGTTCAACTGGTGGACCCGCGGCCTGTACGAGCTCGTCGCCAACGGCGGCGCCTGAGCCTCAGCTCCCCCTCGGTCCCTCGGGGCCGGCTCACCTCCCCGACGGGCAGGCCGGTGCACAGCGCACCGCCTGCCCGTTCTCCTTCCGCCACGCGCCCGGCACCTCGCAACAGGATCCTCGGATCGGTGCGTCGATGTAACAACTGCGTTCGCGAGCGGCTCGGCGACGCGGCGGTGAATCGCTGATCACCGCCCGTGTCGGTCGATGTCGGGGCTTTCGGTCCTGCGAGGCACCGTTACATGCCTGCCCCCCCGTTACCGGGGGGTACCCGGTGCTCGATAAGGTGCGGCCAGCAGGCCCGATCTGCGCGCTGCGTGACCTTGTCGCGCACACGATGAACCGAATCCAGAGGAAGCGTTGGGAATGAAACTCACACTGAACAAGACTGCCTTGGTCGTCGCGCAAGCGCTCACGGTCCTGGGCATGGCCGGCTGCGGCGGCAACGACGCGGCCAGCACCGACGTGCTGCTCGACGACAGCGAGATGGCCCAGGCCGAGCGCCTGCGCTGGCGCTCGATGGACAAGTCGGCACCGACCGTGTCCATCGACCAGCAGAGCGGCGACGTGGGCGGCACCGGACAGATCGGGCTGTCGGGCCAGGCCAGCGACAACCTGCGGCTGTACCGCGTGCGCTGGTCCAACGACCGTGGCGGCAGCGGCACGGCGTCGCTGTCGGGCAGCTACCAGCTGGCCACCTGGTCGGCCTCGACCATCCAGTTGAAGACCGGCGCGAACACGATTACCGTGACCGCCGAAGACGCCGCCGGCAACCGGACCACGACGGCGACCATGGTGACCCGCCCCGAGCCCGCGCCGGCACCTGCTCCGGCACCTGCGCCTGCTCCGGCACCCGCACCTGCTCCGGCACCTGCGCCGGCACCTGCGCCGGCACCTGCACCTGCACCTGCTCCGGCACCTGCTCCTGCTCCTGCTCCGGCACCTGCTCCGGCGCCTGCTCCGGCACCTGCTCCGGCACCTGCACCTGCACCCGCACCTCCACCTGCC
>CAYMSY010000586.1:0-2257 GCA_964393195.1 uncultured Alcaligenaceae bacterium
GCAATCGAAGGCACGTTGCGGCTGGCCGCGAGACGCACCATTTCGTGGATGTGCCGCTCATGCGAGTGAACGCCACCCGGCGACAGCAATCCGAGAATGTGCAGCTTGCCGCCAGATTTGATCGCTGCGGCACAGGCACCGGTCAGCGCCGCGTTGCTAACGAATTCGCCCGTTTCGATGGCATGGTCGACCTTGGTGAGGTCCTGATAGACCACGCGGCCGGCGCCGAGATTAAGGTGCCCGACCTCAGAATTGCCGAATTGGCCCCTGGGCAGGCCGACATATTGCTCGGAAGCGTCGATCAGACCGTGCGGACAATCGCGCCAGAGTGCGTCCCAGATGGGTTTCTTCGCCAGCGAAATGGCGTTGTCCGGCGCTGCTTCGCGATAGCCGAAGCCGTCAAGGATGATCAGAACGACAGGACGGACGGCGGAGCCGGCGAGCGGGGAAGCGGATATGGTCATTTCAGGCATTTGTTGGCGAAGCCCTAAAATTCTAGGCTTCCGGGGATTGTCCGCGCTTGCGCGGACGCAAGCCCGCCCAAGCTTTTGAATAAAGACACAATGCAATTTCTCTATAACAACTGGATGCTCGTCCTGATCATGTTCATGTCGGGGGCGATGCTGCTGTTTCCGTTGATCCAGCGCCGCAGCTCGGGCATGTCGGAGGTCGGCAACGTTGGCCTGACCCAGCTCATGAACCGCGAGGATGCCGGCGTGCTGGACATCCGGGAGCCACGCGAAGTCGAAGGCGGTACCAAGATCATCGGCGCGCTGCACGTGCCGTTCTCGCAACTCAAGGACCGCGTGGACACGCTGGCGCTGGACAAAGCCAAGCCGCTGGTGGTCTATTGCGCCCGTGGTCAGCGGTCGGTGATGGCGGGCAGCACCTTGAAAGCCGCCGGATTTACCCAACTCTACAGCCTGAACGGCGGTTTCAAGGCCTGGTCCGAGGCTGGGCTGCCGGTTGAAAAGGTGTAGCGGTATGGCAAAAGTAACCATGTATTCGACGGGTGTATGCCCCTATTGCATTCAGGCCGAGCGACTGCTGAAGGCCAAGGGTGTGGCAGCGATCGACAAGATCCGCGTTGATCTGCAGCCCGAGCAACGCGACGAAATGATTGCCAAGACCGGCCGCCGGACGGTGCCGCAGATCTATATCGGCGAGACCCACGTCGGCGGCTTTGATGATCTGTCGGCGCTTGACCGCGCGGGCGGGCTCGACAAGCTGCTCGCTGCCTGACCGGGCTGGCTCCGCCCGGCTCTGCGCTCCCGCTAAAATGGCGGGTTGAACTTCGTCATTTGAAAGCACATCATGGCTGATACGCCTGCACAACAAGACCCGAACGCACCACACTTCTCGATCGAAAAAATCTACCTGAAGGACGTGTCGGTCGAAAATCCGAATGCACCGCAGGCATACCTCTGGCGCGAATCGCCGAGCGTCGAGATTGGTCTCGAGCAGTCGGCAGACGCGATTGAGGACGGTTTTCACAACGTGATCGTGAAAATTACCGTGACCGCCACCATCGCCGACAAGACCATGTTCCTCGTTGAGGCAGCAATGGGCGGCATCTTCCATATCCGCAACATTCCGGAGCCGGAACTGCAACCGCTGCTCGGCGTGCACTGCCCGAACATCATCTTCCCGTATGTGCGCGAAATCGTGTCGGATGCGGTTCAACGCATGGGCTTCCCGGCGATCTACCTGCAACCCATCAACTTCGAAGCGATCTATCAGGCGCGCGTCCAGCAGCAGCTTGAACAGGCCGCTGCCACCAAGCAGTAAGTAACCACCGTGAAGTCCGCCCGCACCCTCGCCCGCATCACCCTGACGCTCGTCGCGCTGGCCGTGGGCGCGGCGCATGCGGACTTCCGGCAAACCTCGGAGGTGGCTACGGTCGCGTTCGAAGGTCCGTCAGCCAAGGCGACCAAACAGTTCATCTATTCCCGTGGCACGCCGGTTGAAGTCGTCGTGCAGATTGAGGGCTGGGTGAAGGTGCGTGACGCACAGGGCACGCTGGCATGGGTTGAAAAGAAGGCACTGGTTGAGCGCAGCAACGTTCAGGTCAAGGTGCCGTCCGCTGATGCGCTCGTGTCACCGGACGCTGCGAGCCCGATCGTGTTTCGCGCCGAGAACGGTGTTCTGCTGCAATTGGTTACGCCGCAGCCGGCCAACGCAGGTGCCTGGGCACAAGTACGTCATCGCGACGGACAGACCGGCTTTGTGCGACTGGATGCCCTGTTCGGGCTCTAGA
>CAYMSY010000587.1:0-2257 GCA_964393195.1 uncultured Alcaligenaceae bacterium
CACAACTACTTGAAACTACGGCTTACACCATCGTTCAGACACCATATCAACGCTTCGTTGTGTGACTGGTTGCGCGTCACCTTGTGACCAGACTTGGACATGAAATATTTGAGCCCGGCCCTTTCAGTTATGAATTCGCCGTCTTTGTCGATTTGCTACGTTGCAAGACGTGGCCCCTTTTGTGTTGCCTTTTGAGCTGAATGGATGCAGTCACAACCTTACACTGTATGATTGCGTGAAATGATGACTGCCGGAACGTGACAAAACGGGCGTGTTACGCGCCCCCTTCAATTGAATTGACGTTTGCACGCGATAAGGGGGAGATCAAGCGGCAGAAATGTCCCCTCCCTGAATCTGATCCAAACCCATAGACCCGCTGTATATCAACAGGCAACATTGGGAGAAGCTTCCTATGTCAAGAAAAAGAACCCTACTCGCCTTGCTTGTCACCCTGATGTTGATGGGTTGCGGCAGCATTCCACAGCAGACGGGGAGCGCGGACGATGTTGCAGCGATCAGGCAAGTCGTTGATGCGTTCCTGCGTTCGGTCATTGACAAGGACAAAGCTCGCTTCATGCGCTTGTTTTTCTCGGACAAGCCTGAGCAAATTGTCTGGCAGGCCGTGGTCGACGACATCAGTCTTGAACAAATCAAGTTGACTAATCCCAAAGCGATAAAGGCACGGCATCGTCCGGACAATAACTTTGTCGCCTTTATCGACGGTATTGTCGCGAGCAAAGTTCGCGAGGAGGAAACGTTTTCCGACCTCAAGATCGACACTGACGGTGAGGTTGCGTCGGTGTCGTTTGACTACGTCTACATATCTAACGGCAAGGCCACCAACCATGGACGAGAAAAGTGGTTGCTCGTTCGCGCTGAACAGGGCTGGAAGATCATATCCGTCGTCTACACGATACGCCTTCCGAAGTCTCAAAGTGGCGGCTGATCATCGCCTAATTGCACACCCGATATGTCAGCACGGTCAGGTGGGTCACATCCTCTCTCCCTATTCACGCCTGCCAAATGATCATAGAGCGCCTTCCTGGCCTTGACCTGCTCAGAGCAATCGCCGTTATTTGGGTGATGCTGTTTCACTCTTTCATAGTTGGTGGGTTGGGGCCTGACTTCGAGTGGCTCTCCCGGTTTGGCTGGGCCGGCGTCGACATGTTCTTTGTGTTGAGCGGCTTCTTGATCGGTACCCAAGTGTTGCGCCCCCTGCAGCGCGGGGAGAGACTGTCGATCTCTGGGTTTTACGTGCGGCGGGCATGGCGGATACTGCCTGCATTTTTCGTGGTTCTCGCTGCCCATGCGTGTGTGCCGTCGCTTCGCGAGGCGCCGGGCCTCCAACCCTGGTGGCAGTTCGCCACGTTCACGGTAAATCTGCTGATCGACTACTCGAAAAATCAGGCGTTCTCCCATGCGTGGTCACTTTGCGTGGAGGAGCACTTTTACTTGATTTTTCCGTTGCTCGCGGTATGGATCGCAAGTCGCCGATCGCATCGATATGTGTCGCGGTTTTTTATTGTTCTCTTCCTGTTCGGAATGTTGTTGCGCGGCGCAGTGTGGCTGCATGACGCGTCATCCGATCCACCTCGCAACTGGTTTATCGAAGATATCTACTATCCGTCATGGATGCGGATGGACGGCTTACTGGTCGGCGTCATGCTCGCGACGATGCGTATTTACCGGCCACAGACGTGGGTTCGTTTTCAGGGCCGCTCTAATGCGTGTCTTCTCGGGGCTCTGGCGCTGTCCTGCTTTGCATTCTGGCTCTTTCGCGACCGCACAGGCTTGCTCGCAAATGTCTTTGGATGGCCACTACTGTCATTTGGGTTTGGCTTGTTTGTCATTGCCGGCTCGACGCAACAGAGTCTGATCGGGCGCTGGCGCATCCCGGGTGCGACATGGGTCGCGGCAATCTCCTATAGCCTCTATCTCAGCCATAAGATCGCCTTTCACCTGGTCGAGACCTTCCTGGAACCTGTCACAACGTCGCACGGCATTCTGACGTTCGCCATGTACGCTGCCGTAACACTGCTGCTCGGCGCTGCGCTTTACTATGCCGTGGAGCGCCCATTTCTTCGCTGGCGTGACTGGCGAGGTGCCGTGTCGTCGTCGAATTGACGAGTCCGGTTTCCGTCAAAATTAAAGGGACCAAGGCTCGAATATTTTGCGATAAATCTCATCACATGCCCTGCCACTCTAACCATCACGGCACCACCATGCCGCACTGGTTCACGAGATAGTCGCGGATGGT
>CAYMSY010000588.1:0-2256 GCA_964393195.1 uncultured Alcaligenaceae bacterium
TGCCCTGCGCATGCGGCGCCAGCTCCACGTAATAGCCGCGCTGCGACGCCGCCGCGCCACGGAACGGCGTCACCAGCCGCCCGTCTTTCAGATATTCATAAGCAGCGGAAAGCGCCCAATCGCCACGCCCTGTCCCGCGACAGCCGCGCTCACGGAATCGGTGTAATGCGAGAACCGCAGCGTGTTTTTCATGCGCAGCGCCGGCACGCCCATCACTTCCAGCCACGGCTCCCAGTCGGTCATCGGGCCAAACGTCGCTGGCATATCGATCGTCAGCAGCGTGTGATTGGCCAGATCAGCTGGTTTTTTCAGTGGATTGTCCGCGTCCCGCAGCAGCACCGGTGAGCACACCGGCAGCACAGTTTCCTCAAATAACGGCGGCCCAAACCCGTCGCTGATCGGGCAAAAGCGCACGGCAATATCAATCTGCGTTCGCGCCAAATCCAGCACGTCGAGCGTCGCCGACATGCGCACGTCCACCTGCGGGTGGTTGGCCGTGAACTTCGCCAGCCGCGGAATCAGCCAGATCGAGGCAAACCCGGGTGTTGTCGTGATCGAGACCTGGCGCAAGGCGGTCGCCGAGCGCACCAGCGCCGTCGCGTCGCGCAGCCGCTCCAGGCAATCGATCACCGCGCGCTGCATCACGCGCCCCGCCTCGGTCAGCTCCAGTGCGCGATGCCGCCGCACGAACAGCGGCACGCCGAGGCCTGCTTCGATCTGTTGAATCTGCCGGCTAACGGCCGACTGCGTCAGGAACAGTTCATCCGCCGCCAGCGTAAAGCTCAGCGTGCGCGCCGCCGCCTCAAAACTGCGCAACAGGTCAAGTCGCGGCAACTCGGCACGGGCGATAGCACTCGCGGAGACCACGACCGCGCCCTGTTTCACATTCTTTGGATGCATGCAATAGATTCCAAATCAGCGTTTGTAGCCATTGATTCAGGCCAGTATAGTCATACCCGTAGCGCATGCAAACACGCGTGCCGCGAAGACTGAAAGGGATGCATCATGAAATCATCACTGATCGCCAACACGATGACGACCATCACGACAGCGCTCCACCTGGCCCACAAAGCCCCGATGCGCCTCGAAGACCCCGCTGGCCTCGAAATCACCTGCACCCGCGGTAGCCTCTGGCTCACGCTCGACAATGACCTGCGCGACGTGATCCTCACGGCAGGCACCGCAGACGCAAGCTTCAGCACCGACAAGCACAGCGTCGCCGTCATCTATGCGCTGGAAGACTCGCAGGTGTCTGTCGCCACCGCCTGCACGCGGGTCGCGTACACGCAATGCGCGCCCGTTCATGCGCGCCGCGAAGGAAACGGCAGCGCACTGCTGCCGCTGATGCCTGCATAACGAACGCGTCGTCAAGCCCAGCTGCACGCCGCCCGAAACGCTCACGCCTCTGGATTCCCGCCTTCGGCGAGAATGACGCCAGAGGTAGCGAGTCACGCCTCGTGATTCGACGATTGAGCAGGAAGCAGCAATGAAACTCGGAATCGAAGGCAAATGGGCGCTCGTCTGCGCGGCCAGCAAGGGCTTGGGCAAAGGTTGCGCAAAGGCGCTGGTCGCTGAAGGCGTCAACGTCGTCATCACAGCGCGCGGCGCCGAAGCGCTCGAGGCCACCGCAGCCGAACTGCGTGCGATCAACCCGGCAGTGAAGGTCGTCACCGTTGCCGGCGACATCACCACGCCCGAGGGCCGCACCGCTGCTCTCGCCGCCGCGCCGCACGCCGACATCCTGATCGACAACGCCGGCGGCCCGCCGCCCGGCGACTCCCGGAGCTGGACGCGAGACGACTAGATCAAAGCCGTCGACGCCAACATGCTGACTCCGATCGAACTCATGAAAGCCGTCATCGACGGCATGTGCGAGCGCGGCTTCGGTCGCATCGTCAACATCACGTCCGGCGCGGTGAAAGCACCGATCGACACGCTGGGCCTCTCGAACGGCGCCCGCTCCGGCCTCACCGGCTTCGTCGCTGGCCTCGCCCGTCAAACCAAAGTCGCCAGCCGCAACGTCACCATCAACGGCCTGCTGCCCGGCCCGTTCGACACCGACCGCATGCAGGGCATGCTCGCCAACTGGGCCAAACGCGACAACAAGCCGGTCGCCGACGTCGCCGCAGCGCGCCTCAGCAAGAACCCGTCACAACGCATGGGCAACATCGACGAATTCGGCGCCACCTGCGCCTTCCTCTGCAGCCAGCACGCCAGCTTCATCACCGGACAAAACATCCTCATGGACGGCGGCGA
>CAYMSY010000589.1:0-2242 GCA_964393195.1 uncultured Alcaligenaceae bacterium
CGACCTTGTGAAATCGCTGCCCGCGCACGGCGTGGCCGTGTTGATGGTCGAACAGCGTGCCCGTCAGGCGCTGGCGATCAGCGACCGTGGCTACATTCTGGACCAGGGTCGTGTGGTGCTTTCGGATCGCGCCAGCGTGCTTTTAAGCGATGACCGCATGGCCAAGTTGTATCTGGGTAGTGACCACGAATCTCCCGCCGCAGAACATATTTCTTAAGCGACTAATAGCCATAGTGTCGGCGCCGATTCAATATTGACCATCTGGGGGTGCGGCGCAAATCTTGGACTGATTTCAGTTGATTAAGCCCAGACTTTCGCGGTACTCGATGGGGCTACGGGAGCCCAGCGATAGCTTGATCCGTTTTTCGTTGTACCAGAGGATGTACTCGTGCACCGCTCGGATGAACGCCTCAATGGTTGTCGACTTCCAATCCCGCGGATAGAACATCTCATTCTTCAGGCGCCCAAAGAATCCTTCGCAGGCCGCGTTGTCCGGTGAGCACCCCTTGCGCGACATCGACCGCGTCAGGTTTGCATTGTGCATCCGATCAAGCCAGCCCGGCCAGCGGTAATGGGCACCACGGTCGGAGTGAATGATCGGCTTGCTGTCGCACGATTGCACCGTGTCAATGGCCGCATCGAGCATCGTGTTCACCAACTCGGAGTCCGGTCGGGTACCAAGCGTCCAGCTCACCACCATGCCGTCGAAGCAGTCGATCACAGGCGAGAGGTAAACCTTTCCCGCCGGGATCTGGAACTCCGTAATGTCGGTGAGCCACTTCTCATTCGGTGTCGCCGCCTGGAAGTCACGATTGAGGAGGTTGTCTGGCGCAGGGCTGATCTCTCCGAGGTAGGACCCGTATCGACGCTTTTTGCGCGCGGGAACACTCAAGCCCTCCTGCTTCATCAGGCGCTGCACGACTTTTTCAGACAGGTACAACTCGCGTCTGCCCAGCGCCGCACGCATACGCCGGTAACCATAGCTGCGGTGGTTGCTCTGAAACACATCGACAGCGGCAACGCGGGCCTCTGCGTATTTGTCAGGCCTTCGCTGGCGGGAGCAGTGGTAGAAGTAGGAACTGCGAGCCAGGCCAAGTTCGCCAAGTAGCTCTGTGATCGAGTAGATGGGCTTGAGGGCGTCAACCAGCAGAGTCTTCTCCCGATTGCTCAGGAGCTGAGGGTTGACGCCCAGGCCTTTTTTTAGCAGTTCATTGGCCTTCTTCAAGATGTCATGTTCGAGCTGAAGACGGTGAATGCTCTGCTGAAGCGACTCGACTTGCCGCTGCAGTTCGGCAGCATCAGGCACAGGCGGTGAATTGTTTTGTCGTTTCATGGATGCGGGTACCTCGCGGCCGAGCAACTGGTTTTTCCAGTTGTACAGCGTAGGTCGGCACACCGCCAGCTTCTGGGCGATTTCTTGTGCCGTGGTTTTTCGAGTGCAAAGCTCAATCACCGCTGCACTTTTAAGCGTGTCGGGGTGCAGGGTGTTCGGTGCCCGGCCCACCATGCGGTAACGAACCTCGGGGTGCAGCTCATCAATCCACCTGGTCAATAACGCCCGACCGGGATATCCCAATGCCCGCATGGTCGAGGCAATGCACCTATCGTGATCAAGGTAATGCTTCACCGCAGCTTGCTTCTGCTGATCCGAGTATTTCTGTCCTGATCGCGAGTACCCGACTCGCAGTTCTTGGCTTCGCTCGTACTCCCGGTACCAGCCAATGAGAGAGTTTTTGGTCGGATAGCCCAACTGGCGGATGGTGGCCCTGAGGCGTTTGCCAAGGCGGATGTAGAGCTTGACGGCTCGAATTCGGTCTTCGTAGGAATACATGAACTACCTCCAAGTAGTCCAAGTTTTTAGCCGCACCCCTAGTGGCTCAGTTTTCATTGACAGTCAACACAAGCAGTTAGCGCCGTGCTCAGAGAGGAGTTCTGAACTCGATTCTCACTGAGTTCTGAACTTTCCCGAAAACGTGTCACTGAGATTTGAATTTTTCGGAATGCCTGCAAGCTCCGTGAGACTTGGGCGTAGCTTCTGGAAGCGCGTGTGAACTCTCAACCTCAGTTCCCAAGAACGACAGTTCTCATGCGCGGTCTGCCCCAGTCTTGCGCGTCTGGAACTCATTGACTGATATGCAGGGTGGCCATTCAATTAGGCTCGACGACCTCACGGAATCCGGCGCACAGCGGTCATTGCGCATCGCATATCAAATGAAAAAAGGCATCGCAAGCGATGCCTTTG
>CAYMSY010000590.1:0-2237 GCA_964393195.1 uncultured Alcaligenaceae bacterium
CAGTTTTGAGCCTGAATGAGACCGCAGTCAGTTCGGAGGAGGAGGACACCGCTTCCGCCAATTTTTCCCCTCATTTTCCCCAGCAGCTTTTGTCTGAAAATATCTCCGCATGCGGCTTGGCGGTAATCAATAGCAGAAGTCGACTTTTGACATTTTCGCACTCTATGCCTTGTTCAATGGGCTTGATTGAAAAAAGTTGAACTGAAAAAATCGCGATCAAAACCTAGCGAATGACGTCCGCGAGCGGTCGCGAATTGATCGCGCTTGAGGTGCAAAACGCGACACCTTCGTCCAGCCAGCCTGCCGCGAGCATTTCGGCGCGACCGCTTTCGCTGACGACGTAGCGGTGGTTGCCGTTGTTGCTCGCGCTGGCGTTGTTGAACAGGCGGAAGACGGGAATCGGCAGCGCCGCCGGACAGGTGCCGTTCGTCGCCACACCGGCGCGAAAGTCAAAGCCCTCATAACGTAGCGACGGGAACCGCTTGAGCAGCGTGCAATCGGCGTCGCGGCCGTAGAAATGGGTGTTGCTGCCGCCTGCTTCGGGCGCCGCGTAGAAGCGGCAAATCGGCATCGTTGCGACATCGAAGGTGCGCACCAGCGCGGTTTCGGCGGCGAACGTCATGCCGGTGCGGACGAAATTCGTCGGCATGGCGTCAAGCTGCGCAATTTCGTTCGGGCGCCCGGTGATGAAGAAGCGCCGGGCGTTACGTGAGTAGTATTCGACGACAGTTTTCGGCGTGTTGCGGGCGGTGGTGCTGAATTGGGCGAATGAGCTGTACCAGCCCGATGAACTGAGGGTTATGCCGTCATCACGGCGCTCGACCCAGTTGTTATCGCAAAGAAATAACTCATCGCTGCTCCAGTTCGGGTCCTCGCGGCCAGTGGTTTTGTCGAAACGGCGCAGTTCGATGTTGCCGCTATTGTTGCTCCGACAGACGTATACGTCGCTGTCGGATTGATAGGCGAAACCGAAGAACTGGCGACCATACTCGCCAGCGAAGGTTGTCCACGTGGGGGCGACAGTCATCGTCGGCGAGACCATGCGAACCAGCGCCGTGCCGCGTTGCCCGCCAGACGTGAGGTCCCACGCGCTGGCGATGGCGTAAATGTCGCCCGTTTTCGGATCGCGCAATGTGCTGCCGCCCCCGCTGGCGTACTCCGGCGCCACCGCAACGCCGCGGGGTAGCGGCAGCTGCTCGCCGGTATCGCTGCGTGAGACGCGAAGAACGCCGGCGGCGCTGCCGTTCATGTATCCGTCCTCCCAGATGAAGATGATGCCGTCGCTGCCGGCATCGAGAATGCGGTAAATGCCGTCGCGGCCAAACTGCCCCCATCGCACGGGCTGATATGTAGGCCAGTTTTGTCCGTTGCCCCACACCAAATCAAGCGTATCGTCGGCACGAAAGCGCACCAGTGAGCTGGTCTTGACGTTGTCAACGGCGGAGAACGCACCTCCGACAAACAGCATGCCGTCGCTGGCAGGGAGCAGCTTGTAGACGTCGCCTTTGAATAGCGGTTGCCATCCAGAGTCCGGCGTGCCATCAGCGTTGAATCTTTGAATGCGGCCCTGCGCGCCCGACGTCGAATTGCTGGCCACGAGCAGGCGACCATCGCGATCGACGGTCAGAGTGGCCACGGTGTCGTCAACGGCCGGCATCCAGCTCGGGTCAGGGCGAAACGAGGCGTCAACGCGCATGAGGTTGCGGTAGAGTTTGCCGTCGAACCAGTACAGGAAATTGCCGCCGACCACGTAGCCGCCACGCCACGGCACTGAGGTTTGTATGAACCCGTATTCACCGACGCGGGCGACGCTCACGCGGTCGCCGTTGGCGTCGTTACGCGTGCTGTCAAGCAATGCCCAATGTCCGTTTGCGTGCGCCGACAGCACAGTGCCATCATCCGTGATGCCGCCAAAGCGGTACTGCGGAAGTCGCTCGACCAGCTTGCGGCCCGTGATGAGATCGAACGTGGTGAGCCGATTGACTGAGGGGAGGCCGCCAAAGTAGTCGGTGATCAAGGCGGCGATCACGATGCGATCAGCCACAACGCGCATGGTGGAACCCATGTTGCTGGTGACGTCCACCGCCGGGGTCCACGCGCTGTCGACGCTGCCGTCGGCACGAATGCGGATGAGGTTGGCGGTTTTGCCGCCTATCGTGACCGCTTCGCCCAGCACATAGAGGTTGCCCGCCGCGTCGCTGTTCAGATTGTGTGGCCGCCCGCCGCCGAGCACCTGC
>CAYMSY010000591.1:0-2234 GCA_964393195.1 uncultured Alcaligenaceae bacterium
CCAGGTGCCACCGCGTTCTAGCTGAAACGCGCGCTCGGACACATCGTTGATGGTGCAATAGCCCGCGATGCAGCCCTCGGCCTCGGCTTCCGACACGTAGGAGGCCGTCTGGCCGATGACGATGCCGAGTTCTACTTCCCAGTCGAGCTTGGTCGAACCGCGCGGCTTTTTGACCTCATCGTTCGGGCCTATGATGGACGAGGTGGCCTTGGTGAAGAGGACCGGTTCTTCGGGGATGGGCAGGTTCGATTCGGCCGCATGGTCGGCATAGTTGAGACCGATGCACAGGAATTTACCCACACCGGCCACGCAAGGCCCGTAGCGCACGCCTTCGGGCGCCAGAGGCAGGGAGGCGGGGTCGATGGCCTTGAGTTTGGCCAGCGCCGCATCCGACAGGGTGGCCCCGGTGATGTCGGCTATGACGCCCGACAGGTCACGGATGCGGCCATCAGCATCGAGCAGGCCGGGCTTTTCCTGGCCAACCGGGCCAAATCGCAGCAATTTCATGGGGTGTCCTCTTACGTGTAGGGGCAATACAGGCGAGGGATAGCGGGTTTGCCTCCCACCGCAAAGGACGTAATTGCTTTTGCCAGCAGAAACTATTTTTTATATGAAATTGAACCGTTGGCCCTGCCGTTTGTGAAAGCCCGCCCGTCACTGGCGAGGCAGCGCAGGGTCGCGACCTCGCACGGCGTATAAAAGGGTTATCGTCCCGTTTTGTGAAGCTACCGTTTCAAAAACGCTTCACAGCGACGGCAATGCGCTTTAAATTAATCACACGATTGGTCCGTGGCCGGAGGCCTTGAGTTGGCGCGAGTAAAAGCAGTGGAAAATGAAGCCTTGGTGGATGTCGAAGACATGGCCGAGGTCAGCGCCGAGAAAGAAAAGGGCATAGCTGGGGCTCTGACCCTGATGCGGGGGCTTGATGTTCTCGGCCGGGTTGCCAAGGGCGACAACACCCTGCCGAAGATTTCCCGGGCACTTGACCTCAACAAATCGACTGTCCATCGTCTGGCCTCCACTCTTGTCGATTATGGGTTCTTGTCATTTACCCAGCGCGAAGGCTACGCCCTTGGGACGCGGCTTCTCGAACTGGGACACGCAGCATCGCAGCAGATCACGCTGACGCGCGTGTCGCATGACCATCTGGTGCGGTTGGCTGCGGATACAGGCGATACGGTCAATCTCGGCGTGCTGGACGGCCATCAGGTCCATTACATCGACAAAATTCCAGGTACGCGTCGCATCGAAGTGCGCTGCGTCATCGGTGAGCGGCAATATCTGAGGCCGACGGGTCTGGGTAAGGCCTTGCTGCTCGACGCTGATGAAGACAAGCTACGAGAGGTCTATAATCGCGAAGCTCGAGAGTTTGCAAACTATCGTTATGACCTCAAGGGCTGGCTCGACATTATGAAGACCTACCGCGAAGGCGGTTACGCGCTCGACATGGACGAAAATGAAGACCGCATACGCTGCGTCTCCGCGCCCATTCGGGACTTATCGGGTAAAATCATCGCTGCCGTTTCTATATCGAGCGCTGCCCAGTATATGGACGATGCAAGACTTGAAACCCTAAAGGGCTACGTGAAGGAAGTCACCTTGACGATCAGCCGTGAGTTGGGTTACAAAGGGTAACAAGTTGCCGCAGCGATCGACGCCGGAGTGGGGCTTCAAGCCTGCTTCAGGACGGTCAGGCTCATAACCTGAAGGTCGTCAGTTCAAATCTGGCCCTCGCACTCAGACATAAATTAACAACATCTACCTTTTGCTGAAGCGCTGATCGTCCGACCTTCGACGTGCACCCGTTTTAATTACGGCACGTTTAGCCAGTTGAGCATGCACAAGCCTTTGATTTCGTTAAGCCGCAGCCATTGCCAAAACCTGTCGGTTTGACATGACTCGAGCGGCGACCGTCGAGAGTCCCGCCGGGTCACTACCATCTGTAATTTTAGAAACCGAGGGAGCGAAGTGGTTGCAGGGAGGTACGCGCGTTTCGGCTTAGATGAGTGCAGACGCCTGCCGTATCGATCCTGGTCACCGTCTTCTCAAATTTGGCCAGGCGCGATTCGAGTCCCACAGCTGGCATGGCTATTAAATCCCGCGGCTGTTGCCCCAGGTCTTTGCCCAGAATACCGATAAGGGCAGGCCAAACAATCGGTCACCGAGACTGAGCGGTTGAGATCCCAGGTATATAATAATCCCGGTCGCCTTCCATTTTTTGCCCGGCCCCTCGG
>CAYMSY010000592.1:0-2222 GCA_964393195.1 uncultured Alcaligenaceae bacterium
GCCCGGCCTCACCACGCCCGTGCTCAGGAACGTGCCGTATGAACACATCCCGCGCCCGTTGTACCCGCTCGATGATGATTGGGGCTGGCAGGTTGGTGAGCCGGAAGTGTTCGCAACGCGGTAGCTGACTGCTGGGCGGCTGCGGCTATGCGATCGGAGCGCTGTTGGCCCTGATCCATTCGGCGAACGCCGCCTCTTCAAGCTCGCCAGACGCGACCGCAAGCATGGTCAGAACGCAGGCGGTGTCATCAGCCAACAGTTCAAAGCCATTCAAGGCAAGGAACAGTTCAACGGCGACGAAGGCCGTGCGCTTGTTTCCGTCAATGAACGGATGATTGCGCGCGATGCCGTAGCCGTACGCAGCCGCAAGCTCGGCGTGGTCCGGCGTGCCATAAGCAGCGGCGTTTTGCGGTCGCGCGAGCGCGGACGCGAACAGTCCAGCATCGCGAACGCCGGTCAGCCCGCCGTGCTCGGCCAACTGCGCGTCGTGCACTGCGTAAAGAACGTCCTCGCGCAGCCAGGTCCAGCGCTTCACTTCGCCAGTTCTTTGAGCACAGCGTGGCGCTTCTTCATCACGTCGCGTGCCGCCTTCATCTGCGCCTCAAATTCAGGGTCAGTGCGCACCAGCCGCAAACCGTCCGGCGATTCACTCACGAACAACGTGTCGCCTTTTTCAACGCCCAGCCTCGCAAGCATTTCCTTCGGAAGGATCAAGCCAACCGAATTCCCGATCTGGGTGAGTTTGAGGGTGTGCATGGCGGGCCTTTACTGCGGTGGCAATCTGTCAATGTTATTACAGACGTAATACTTGATCAAACAGCAGCCGTACAGTCGGTCCAAACAGTCGGTCGCATTCGCTTCAAAATTCCATCAACTTTTTAGCGAAATCGCCATTTCATAGGGCTTACACGCTCAAAACGACGTATATCGACTTTTGGACGAATGGCGCAGCGTGTTGGCGCTGATGCACCATCCGTTTTCAGTCTTTCGTCGCTCGGCCTTCGGCATCGTCGGGCACCGCCCGAGCGGCCCGACATGCCTTGATGCGGAATGCTTTATTCAGACTGCATGTCCGGCAAACATGCCGTTCAGTGTCTTGAAGTCCAGTCGGGGCTTGCCCAATGGCGCAAAGTCACCGTTCATGAAGGCGTCTATGGCGTTGAGCGCAGCGTCGTAGGCAACCCGAAACGGGGAGGGACCAGCGCTGATCCTGCGCACCCCAGCAGCGTAAAGCTGATTGGCATCGGGAAGATTCGGCACGATCATGACGTTGAGCGGCAACCTGATCGCCCTTTCGATCGCGTGCGTATCCTCGAGCGATACAAGTCCCGGAACGAAAACCCCGTCGCTGCCCGAATCCCGGTAGAGCGCGAGCCGCTCAATGGTCATGGCCGTCGCTGTTCCAGTGGACGCGAGGCCGCGAAGGAACACGTCGGTTCGTGCATTGATGAATAGAGGCGTCGACGACAGCACGCGGCGAATGCCTGCAATTTTCTCTGCGAGCAGGGCGGGTGACCCGGTTCCGTCCTCGATATTGATGCCGATCGCGCCGGCGTCGGTAATCCTCTGTACCAGCGCAGAAACTTTCGCTGCGTCATCGCTGTATCCGTCCTCAATGTCGACGGTGAGTGGGACCGACAGAACGCGGGCGATACGTCTGACCACGGCCACCAGTTCCTGTTCTGGCAGCGCGCTGCCGTCCGGATAGCCAAGCGCCCACGCGACCGCCGCGCTGCTGGTGGCGATCGCGGATGCACCGCTACGTTCAAACAGCTTTGCGCTGGCCGCATCCCACGCATTGGGCAGCAGGAATGGTTTTTCCGATTGATGCAGAGCTGAGAACCGGGCGTGCATGATTGGGTTGCCTGCGCAAATTGATAACGCATGGTAACTTGGGCATTTCCGGCTGTCTCGCCGTTTTCGGACGCGATCCTGATGACCGTAACCCGTGCGCCACGAAGCCGACCGCCATTGCGTGGAAATGAAAAAGCCCCGCAGGCAGAGCAAGCGGGGCTTTGAATTTGGGCTTCAGGCCCTCACATGTTGCGCTGAAACAACGCTTTTATGGGCCTTAAAGTCATATGTCTTTGCCTGTTACCCGCAAAGTTACCCGTCGTAAAGGACTATGACACAACGTGATTCGTCACTTCTGTAAACGCCGAGGCGGTAGTAACGGGAGCGGCGTAGACACAACGCTCTAGCCATTTCGCTTGATTAAACTT
>CAYMSY010000593.1:0-2212 GCA_964393195.1 uncultured Alcaligenaceae bacterium
GGCCTTCAGCGGCGATCAACGCATCCAGCGACGCCAGCCACTCCTGCGTTTCCTGCGGGTCGGTGTCGTCGTTAGGTCGGGCGGGGTCAGCAGTAGACATGAGGTTGGGTGTCACAAAGCTTGTCACCGGGCATTGACCGAGGTTGGTTGACCGGCGCATTTGACGAAACCGCAATTTTGCGCCCCTTCCAGCCTTGTACGGACATGCAATGCGTCGGTTCCGGGCTCTTGCAATCTTCAATGTCATCGCCACCTTTCTGGATTCCCGTGCTTCGCACGGGAATCACGCCAGATAAAACAGAGCCCATGATTCCCCTCTCCATCCTCGATCTCGCCCCCATTGTTGAAGGCAGCACCGCCGCCGAGGCGCTGCGCAATTCGCTCGACCTCGTGCAACACGCCGAAGCGCTCGGCTACAACCGTTACTGGGTTGCGGAGCATCACAACATGGACGGCGTCGCGAGTTCTGCGACCTCCGTGCTCATCGGCTACCTCGCTGGCGGAACGAAGACCATCCGCGTCGGTTCCGGCGGCGTCATGCTGCCGAACCATGCACCGCTGGTCATCGCCGAACAGTTCGGAACGCTGGCCACGCTCTACCCCGGGCGCATCGATCTGGGACTCGGCCGTGCACCGGGTACCGACCAGATGACCATGCGCGCACTACGTCGCACGCTGGCCACACAAGCCGAGGATGACTTCATCGGCGATGTTGTCGAGCTGGCCGAATACTTCCGTCCGCCTGCGGACGAGCGACGTCCCGTGCGCGCGATCCCCGGCATCGGCTGCGACGTCCCGATCTGGCTGCTCGGGTCGAGCCTGTACAGCGCGCAGGTGGCTGCACATCTCGGCTACCCGTTTGCCTTCGCATCACACTTTGCGCCCGCCATGCTGATGCAGGCTCTGCAAATCTATCGCGCCCGCTTCAAGCCGAACGGTCTGCCTGGCGCGCTGACGAAGCCGTATGCAATGGTCGCCGTCAACGTCGTCTGCGCCGACACAGACGATGAAGCCGCGTATCTGTTCACGTCGCTGCAACAACGCTTCCTCGGCATGCAAACAGGCAAACGCGGCCCACTGCCCAAACCGATTCCAGTCGCCGAAATGAACGTACTCGGCTCGCCCGCAGAACGCGCGGGCATGGAACAAATGCTCACCGTCACCGCCGTCGGCTCACCCGCCACGGTTCACGCGAAGCTCAACGAGATCATCGCGCAAACACAAGCCGACGAACTCATCATCGCGGGTGCGGTGCATGATCATGAAGCGCGGAAGCGCAGTTATGAACTGCTGATGGGGAATTCGCTGCAAACGGTTTAGTCGCGGGATTGGCCGGATCTCCCGGCTATGTGCGCAACACCGTTTGCGCCGTCGCGACATGCTGTGCGATAGTACGCAGATGAACCCGCAGAACCATGCCCTTCGGGAATCGCTTCGTAACCAGCGTGTTGCGATGATTGCGGCCGCCCAGCGACACAGAACTCACAATCTTCGTGTATTCGGCTCCGTCGCGCGAGGCGCAGAGCACCAGACGAGCGACGTTGACATTCTGGTCGATCCGCTGCCGGGTGCAACGTTGTTCGATCTCGGCGCACTCCAGGTTGAGCTTGAAGAGTTGCTTGGCACTCATGTAGACCTGCTGACGCCGGGCGATCTGCCAATATCGTTCCGCAACACGGTTCTCGCGGAGGCGGTTGCGATATGAGCGACGACGCGCGGCTTGATGCTCACGTCGCGCACATGTTGGAGTCTGTGGAACTAGCGCTCTCTTATGTTGAGGGATTGTCTCAATCCGACTTTCTCTCAGATCGAAAAACACAGCAGGCTGCTATCCTGAATTTGATTGTGATTGGCGAAACAGCCGCGAAAATCGAGCGAGATTTTCCGGCATTCGCCGCTGCGCATCCACATATCCCCTGGAAGAGCATGCGGGGCATGCGTAATCGCATCGCGCACGGTTATTTTGAAATTGACTTGTCCACCGTCTGGGATACGCTACAAACTGCGCTGCCCGGACTAATGGCGCAGTTGCGACAGTTAGCGCGATAAGCAAGCTCACTGTACCTGCCTGATCACTTGGTTCGAGCTTGAGGTCGAGCCACCGGGATTTTCTTCGTAGACGCGGGACTGGCGCCCCTATGCCCCTGCGCATAAGTATCAAGCGCGTCCAGCAGCACGCGCACCCGCGACGGAATCATGCGGTTGCCTGGTG
>CAYMSY010000594.1:0-2206 GCA_964393195.1 uncultured Alcaligenaceae bacterium
GGGCAAACGCGACGCCATTCCGAATGCCGAAGTCGAAGCGATGGTGGTCAAGCACCGCGAAACGCTGGGCATCAAGCCACGCAAAATCTCCGATGATGAGATCGTGCATCGCCTTGTGTTTTCGTTGGTCAACGAAGCCGCGCACATCCTCGAAGAAGGCATTGCCAACAAGGCGAGCGACATCGACATCGTCTACATCTACGGCTACGGCTTCCCGGTCTATCGCGGCGGCCCGAAGAACTACGCCAATCAGGTTGGCCTGTTCAACGTCGTGCAGATGATGAAGAAATTCCAGCAGAACCCGCTCGATGATGCGAAGTTCTGGGAACCGGCACCGTTGCTCAAGAAGTTGGTTGCTGAGGGCAAGTCGTTCGTCTGATGGCGTAGCGCCCTCTCGCGCTGCGTGAGAGGGCTTCGTTGGCTTGGAGGAGGCAACGTTTCGTGATTCGAAAACTGTTATTTGGCATCGTCGGGCTGTTGCTTGCATTGGTGCTGATCATCGCGGGCAAGACGCTGCTCACGCCATCGAAGCAGCTTCAGGTGGCACCGGAGAAACCGGTCGCAGTTGATGCTGCAGTCGCATCGGCACGTCTCGCCGCTGCTGTAAAACTGCAAACGATCTCCTCCGCCACCGATGCTGAAGCCAGCGCCGACGCGTTCAAGGCGCTGCATCAGCACATGCAGACGAGCTTCCCGAAGATGCATGCCGCGCTCAAGCGCGAGATGGTCGGCAGCTATGGACTGCTTTACACATGGCACGGTACTGACACCAAAACCAAACCGATCGCATTACTCGCGCATCAGGACGTCGTTCCTGTCGCGCCCGGAACCGAAAAGGACTGGCAGCAACCGCCGTTTGGTGGCGTGATTGATGGTGGCTTTGTGTGGGGCCGTGGTGCCTGGGATAACAAGAGCAATCTGTTCTCGCAGCTTGAGGCCGTCGAAATGCTCGTCGCGTCAGGCTTCCAGCCGAAGCAGACGATCTATCTGTTTTTCGGACAGGATGAAGAAGTCTCCGGCCATCGTGGTGCGGAAGTTTTGGCCAAGCGTTTCAAAGCCGAGAACATCAAGGTTGATTTCATCCTTGATGAAGGCACATTGATCATCGAAGGTATCCTCAAAGGGCTTGACAAACCCGCTGCGCTGGTTGGCATGGCCGAGAAGGGGTACCTGACGGTGCTGCTCTCGGCAACCGCGACGCCCGGCCATTCGTCGATGCCACCACCAACCGCGCAGCAAAGCGCCATCGGCATGATGAGCGCCGCGTTGTCACGACTGGATGACAAACAGTTTCCGGTGCAGATTCGCGGCGTTGCGGCGGACATGTTCGACACCATCGCGCCGGAGATGAATTTGATGAACCGGGTGATCCTGTCGAATCTCTGGCTGACCAAACCTATCGTTGAATCGCAGTTGGCCAAGAGCGCGAGTACGGCCGCGATGCTGCGCACGACGACTGCGCTGACCGTCATTAACGCCGGTGAACGCGACAACGTGCTGCCTGGTCGCGCCAATGCGCAGGTGAACTTCCGCGTGCTGCCCGGTGACACCTCGGACGACGTCATCAAGCACACGCTGCTGGCGGTCGGCGATGCGCCAATCAAGGCCGACAAGCATCCGGGCTTTTCCGAACCGTCCAAGGTTGCCCGCACCGATGCGCCAGGTTACGCGGCAATTGCAAAGACCATTCGTCAACTGCATCCTGACGTAGTCGTTGCTCCAAGCCTCATGCTCGGCGCGACGGACGCGCGCTATTTCGACGACGTTGCCGACAATGTCTACCGCTTCTCGCCGGTGCGCGCAGGGCCGAACGATCTGGTTCGTTTCCACGGCACCAATGAGCGTATTTCGGTGGCGAACTACACCGAGATGATCCAGTTTTATTACCAGTTGCTGCGCAATGTGAACGACGCAGCCAAGCCCTGATTCTGATTTGCAATTTACCCTGAAAGAGGCCCGACCATGACCGACGCCGTAATCGTCTCCACCGCCCGAACCCCGCTTGCCAAAAGCTGGAAAGGCGCATTCAACATGACCCACGGCGCGACGCTGGGCGGCCACGCCATCGAGCACGCCGTCAAGCGCGCGGGTATCGACGCGGCCGAGGTGGATGACGTGCTCATGGGCTGCGCCAATCCCGAAGGGGCGACGGGCTGGAACATCGCGCGGCAGGCCGCGGTGCATGCCGGCATGCCGGACAGCGTCG
>CAYMSY010000595.1:0-2202 GCA_964393195.1 uncultured Alcaligenaceae bacterium
CACCGGCAAAATTCGCCGCGCTGCATCGGCAGTTAACTGCCGATGCAGCGCAAGTCAACATCACTAGCGAAACGATAAGTTAACCTTGCAGCCGGATTCTCGGAAGAATCGTTGGTATGGCTCGCGGGGGCAGGTCAGACTGCTTGGCCGTAGCCTTTAGCGTGATCGATTGCTCCAACGCGTCGATGTACTCAGCCTTGAATTGCGTGAGGCGGTAAGCGCTGTCTTTAAGCAGGTCCGCGAGGTGTGTGGTCATGTGTGGCCTATTGGTGCGTTTTCGGTGCGGATCAACGCTTGCCCAACAAGGGTGAGCGTCCAATCGACGTCGATTCAGTTTTCAGTTTCGGTGGTGGTGAGAAATTTTCAAACGCCTCGCCTGCTGCCCATTCGCCGAGGGCGTATACGCGTCGATCACGCAGCCCCTTCACTCCCTCGGCCCACGCTGAGAGCATGCGTTTGCCGATGTCTGCGAACGCAGGGTGTTGTGTCATCGCGGCGTGTACTTCCGGGGCGATGTCGGCGATTGCGTCGCAGATGGCTTCGACGATGTGTACCTGCTCACGTGGGGCGATGCCGAAGGTGGCAGCGATGAAAGTTTGCAGGCTTTTGCCCGGTACCCAAGTCTTTTTGCCCATGAAACCAATGCCCGGCGGGTTGTGCTGAAACCCGGCGTATACGTTGGTGGTGAGTACATCGTATGCGGGCGCGAGGCGCACATCAGCACGCGAGGAGTAGAGCAGCGCCACGTTCTTGGCGTGGCAATCGGCGTTGCGCAGAGCGTATGTCAACAGTAGCGTTGTGGCGAGCTGGCGGAATGTCTCCAGCCGCCGGTCCCCGGGCACATGGTCGCGCACGGCTTTACTGATGCGCTCCCATGTGGTGTCGTACTTGGCGGCGGGCCGCATGCCGAGCAGGGCGCAGAAGTCCTCCATACCGTCGTGCGGCTGGCCGTTTTCGTCGACATCAAATCGGTGTACGACGAGCATCTGTCCGTCGTCGGAAACATCGGTGTTTGCGGCAGGCATGACGCGGCGCGCCACCTGCATGCAAAGGTACTCGTTCAGTGCAACGAAGGGCAGTTGCTTGCTCGACCCCTTGATGATGTGGCGGCGAGTGATGAGACTGGCTTTGCGGTGTTTTGAGATGAGTGTTGGTCGTGTAGCGGCCGCATCGCCGTAAGAGGCTTGCTCAAGCTCGGCATCCAGAAACTTGGGCACCACGCCCGAGACGCCGCTTTCGGCATGCTGCCGGACGAGATCGGCGAAGGCTTCCTCCGAGTTGTCGCCCCGCAGCAGCGCGGCAACATCGACCGGGCGCGCGGGCGAGTCCAGCGTCGCGCCAGGTGTGGCCACCTGCAGGCGACCGACCATATTGCGACCAATGACCGAGAGCAACGCAATCGGACTGGCTCCGATATGTGGGCCGAACTGTTCCTGCAACACTTGAAGCAGATAACCCTCCGGCAAATTCATTTGCAGTACCGGTGGTAGCGGGTCGTCCCACACATAGGATTCGGTGCGCACCGGCATCGTGAGCGACACGAAGTCGTCCACTGCAGTTTGTGCGTGGTAACTTAGCACGCTTTTGAAGTCGCCCACCTGCTCCAAGGTGGCGACGTCGCGACCCAGCACGTAGATTGAGAGCTTCATGACTTGGTCGCGCGTGCGAAGGGCGTGCGAGGCGTCGATTCAGCGGCGTAGGCAACGCTTGCCTGATTGCGCTCCCGCCTCAGTTCGTCGAGTGAGCCGGCCGAGCCGAGCAAGCGGTAGTCAAGCTCCATATCGAGCACGGCAAGCACCGCAAGCAGCTTGCGGGCACCAAATTCCGCCGTACGGCCACGTTCAAAACGGGAAAGCGTCTCCTGCGTGATACCTGCCCGCGCAGCAACGTCGCGCTGCTGCAAGCCGAGTGTTTGCCGCCGCGCGGCGACTGCGGTCCCCAGATCTTGCAAGGTCTGCATTTGATATTTGCGTCAAGAAATTGTGTTTATTTTTGCATTATTGACGTAAATATCAAATTACGCAAGTGTTCAGTCCATCTGTTGGAGGCTACGCACTTGCAGCTCACCAGACTAACGCGCCATACGCCACAGTAGAAGGCGGTCCGCAAATCCCTCAAGATAAGGCTGTCTGGCCGCAGTGTGTTTGGTGAGAAAGAAGAGGGGCGAATGCAAGTGGTAGGCCGTGTTGGACTTGAACCAAC
>CAYMSY010000596.1:0-2200 GCA_964393195.1 uncultured Alcaligenaceae bacterium
ATCGGCGCGGTGGAGCGGACAGTTGAATTCAATCTCGCCAATTTCAACGCTAATGTCCGGGCTTGTTTCGCCGGGTCGGTTCCCATGGTCAAGCTGTTCGGAATCGTCTGCGGTGGCTGGCAACTGGCCCGAGTCGCGGTCGAAGCAGAGAAGCGTATCAACGCCGGTCACGCCGATCGGGCCTTTTATGAAGCGAAACTCGCAACCCTGCGCTTCTTCGCGGACACGATGATCCCCGAAGCCATCGCCGCAGCGGACACCATTGTCAACGGCGCTGAAGGCACGCTGGCACTGGCGGAAGCTGCTTTTTAGATTGCTCTCGATGGAGAAGAGGCGGTCGCAGCCGCCTTTTTTATCTGGTGCCGCATACTCGCCGCAGTGCGACGGAAGACTTTGATAACGTAGCAGCTGTTCCCTATGAACCGTCGCACCATGATTCAGCTGCACTACTTTCCGTCAAATGCATCCATTACGCCGCATATCCTGCTCGAAGAAATGGGACTTCCGTTCGAGCTGAAACTGGTGGACCGCGCCCAAAACGCGCACAAGTCAGCGGACTACCTGAAACTCAATCCCAATGGACTGATTCCGGTGCTGGTGGATGAAGAGCTGGTGCTCTACGAGACGGCGGCCATCTGCTTGCACCTGACCGATACACACCCCGAATTCGGCCTCGCCCCCGCCATCGGCACAAAAGAGCGTGCGCACTTCTACAAGTGGCTCATGTGGATGACCAACACGTGGCAACCCGCCATGATCATGTACTTTTACACAGACCGCTACACGTCGTCGACCGACCTCGAAGTGGTCGCACAAATCACGGCAAAGACTCAGGAACGCGTCGGCGCGATGCTCAAACAGGTTGATGACCATCTGGCAAGCAATGGCGGGCCGTGGATGATGGGAGAGCGTTTCAGTGTGCTCGACATTTATGCCTTCATGCTCGGGCGCTGGACTCGCGTTTTCAAGGGCGATGCTTCGTCGACGCAACCGGCGCGTGCATGGCCACATCTGGGACCATTCATGCAACGTATGCTGGACCGACCCGCCGTACAGCGCGTTGTCGCCAGAGAAGGCCTCAAGAATCCGATCATTTGATCGAATGAGTGTTTTGATGCGCGTCAGCCGCCAACACGAAAGGCGACGATAGACTACGTCATACGCGCACCATTGAATGTCCATGCCAGTCTCCGGTCCGGAACCCAGAATTAACGCAGTGTCGATGCTGCAGCCGCTCTCGTGGCTCGTGCTTGGATGGCGCGATCTGCTTCGTTGCGGCTGGGTCAGTGTTGCCCATGGGGCGGCGGTAACCACTTTTGGCGCTGCCCTTTTCTTGCTCGCATTCGACCGTTTCTGGCTGCTTGCGGGAGCGCTCTCGGGCTTTCTGGTCGTAGCCCCAGTTCTCGCTACCGGACTCTATGCCCTGAGTCGCGCACTTGAGCGCAAAGAACCTGCCGATGAAAAGCTTCTCATAAGAACCTGGACGCACTGGGGCAGCAACCGCCGGACGGATCCTGCAAGTTACTGGTGCCTCGTGCGATTCGGGCTCTTGCTGGCGCTGGCAGGCACCGGGTGGGTTCTGACCTCTGCCGCTTTCATCACGCTGTTCGCCCCGGTGCCGATCGCGAGCCCGGTGGACTTCATGCGTCACATCGTGCTCGCCCCGGATCACTTTGTTTTTGAGATGTGGCTTGCGCTTGGCGGCGTGCTGGCAGCACCGGTATTCGCGTCCAGCGTGGTCTCGATGCAATTGCTGCTTGACCGTCACGTCACTGCGCTTGAGGCGGTGCTTGTCAGTTGGCGCGTGGTACTCGCCAACCCGATGCCGATGGCGCTATGGGCCGCAATCCTGATGGGATTGACGACACTTGGCTTCGCAACGGCGCTGATTGGCATGCTGGTGATCGTCCCCGTACTGGGGCACGCCAGCTGGCACGCCTACCGCGACCTGCTCGACACGAGCGATCTGCCCGAGCGTACAGCTCCGGGAGCGCAGGCATGATTTTCGGCTTTACCGAAGCGCAGATTTCCACGTTCGGACTCACGTTCGGGATTGGCGCCTTCATGCTCTACATGATCTTTATCATCGGGCAACTGGCGTGGGAGAGCAAGGCCGGCAAACTCGGTACCTTCGTGCTCTTCCTGGCGCTCGGCTTCGGCCTGACCGGCTTCATCGCGAAGCAGGTCATCCAGTGGTATC
>CAYMSY010000597.1:0-2187 GCA_964393195.1 uncultured Alcaligenaceae bacterium
GCCCAGGATTCTTTCCCGTTTTGCGTCTTGCGAAACCAGGATTCGACCTGGCACGCTTTTGCGTCTACCAGACGCGCGTCGTCGGTAATCATGGGGCGCGCAGCGTGGACGTCGAAACACGTGATCATCAGGCCGATCGCCGAGAGTAGCGATCGCGCGCCGATGAAAGTAGTGGTGCAATGTGTGAGGCGGTTATTCGCAATCATGAACCTATCGTAGCGCACCATGATGACTGCTTGCTTAATGCCCGAAGTGCAGTGAGAATTTGCGATACACGTCAACCGTTAGCGCACATGAACAGACGAATAGTGAAAAGTGTGGCGGTGGCCGGGCAGCTGGGCGTCATCTGCATCGCGGCCATTGCCAGTACCACCTGCGTGGCGTCCGAGGTTGAGGCTCCGTTCAAGCTGACAACCGGCTGGTATCACCTCAGTGAATCGGGCAATGGCCTGGATATCAACGTCCGTCACTCGTCGGACTACGGAAATGTTTGGGCGGGTTTTTTCAAGGTGAAAGATGTTGATGTTCAGCAGTGGCGCGCCGGTTGGGATCGAAGCTTCGGCGACGACATTCGACTGCAACCTTCAATTCAGGTTGCGTCCGGAGGTTTTGCCGGCGGAAGTCTGAATGTGGAAACTGGAACTAACTGGGTAGCTGGCGCGGGTTTGGGCCGCACCAACCTGCGGCCGTACTACAACCTCAATTTTGATCCCAATGATTCGTGGTACGTGCTGGCGGGCTATCGTGGCGACGACGGAAAGAGTGTTGTTGCCACGTACGTCCGTGACAACCGCGAAAATCCGGATCAGCAGCACTTTCACCTGACCATTCGCACGCCGATGCCGGAGAAACAGCGTCTGACGCTTGATGTGCTTTACAAGCGTGGGTTGGTCGAGAATCAACGCATCGGCAAGCTCGGCGCGACCCTGACCTACGATTGGCCGAAATTTTTTGCGCGGATTGCGTACGACCCAAGGACCAATTTCACACCGGACAACGCTTGGCGGTTGAGTATCGGTACCAGGTTTTAATCTCGCGCTGCTACTGTAGCTATGCGATTTGTATAGACGGCTCAGTGCGCATCGCCGTCGCTGACGAGAACCACGCGACATACAGCGCGGGTAGCACAACCAGGGTCAGCAGCGTGGCCGTGAAAAGCCCGCCAATGACGACGATGGCAAGCGGTCGCTGTGTTTCTGCCCCGATGTCGTGCGACAGTGCCATGGGCAGCAATCCTAGCGCTGCCAGCAGGGCAGTCATCAATACCGTCCGCAATCGGGCGATGGACCCGGTACGAACTGCGTCAACGACTGTCATGCCGCCATTCTCCAGTTGCTGAAATACCGAAAGCATCACGACGCCGTTGAGCACCGCCTGACCGGAAAGTGCGATGAAACCGATGGCCGCAGAGACTGACAGCGGGATTGAAAATATCCACAGAGCGATAAATCCGCCGACCAGCGCCAGTGGTACGTTGACCAGTATGAGCGTTGCCCGTTTGAATGATCCGAACGCATCGAACAACAGGACAAATATGAGCAGAAGCGAAACAGGCACCACCAGCGCCAGGCGTTTCATGGCGCGTTCCTGGTTTTCGAACTCACCCGACCAGCTGACGGTCTGACCCGCAGGTAGTTTGACGTTCTGGTTAACGCGCGCCTGCATGTCAGCAACGACTGAACCCATGTCGCGACCCTTGATGAAGATGCCTATGGACATCGTGCGTCGCCCGGCTTCACGCGCGATGTCCATCGCGCCGGCAGACTCGCGGATACTGGTGACACTGCCGAGTGCTACGTAACCGCCGTCAGGTGTCGCGATAGGGATTGCTGCCAAGCTTGCCATGGAGCGGCGATCGTCAGGCAGGCGGACAGCGACCGCAAACTTCCGCTCGCCCTCCCATAGCTGGGTCGCGGCCTTGCCGGCCAATGCTGCTTCGATGACGTCCTGTACGTCGCCGACATTCAGGCCAGCGCGTGCCGCACGTGCACGGTCGATTTCGATGAGCAGGTGCGGAACTTCGCCAAGCCGGTCGATTTCGGCGCGGAAAACGCCCTGTACCTGGCGAATTTCACGTTCGACAGCCTGCGCCGTTTTCTTCAGATCCAGCAGATCATCGCCGGCTATCTTGATCACGATCTGTCCATCAATTTGCGAGATTGACTCCAGTACGTTGTCACGAATCGG
>CAYMSY010000598.1:0-564 GCA_964393195.1 uncultured Alcaligenaceae bacterium
ATCAGGATTCGGCTGTGAAGCCAATTTTCTTGATGAGATCACCCCAACGGTCATATTCATATTTTTGGGAGCGCGCCATCTCCTCAACTGTTGAGCCGCGAGCGATAAGCCCCAGGCCGCCGAGACTCTCGATCACTGATTTGTCCTTTAGTGCGGCATTGATAGCTGCGTTCGCAGAAGCGACAGTCGCAGGTGGCGTGCCCGCAGGCGCGACAAAACCGAACCATTCCTCCGTTGTCAGATCAGGAAATCCTTGCTCTGCGAACGTCGCAACATCGGTCGCGAATGGCGAGCGCTCTTTGCCAGACGTTGCAATCAGGCGCAATTTTCCTGCGCGATGATTCTGCAAAAAATCGCCGTGCGGCGTGACCATTGCTGCGAGCTGTCCGCCGATCACGTCGGTTACACCCGGAACCGAGCCGCGATATGGCACGTGTTTCAGCTCGACGTTGTTATTGATCCCCAGCAGCGCCCCGATGAAATGCCATGTCGAGCCCGCACCCCGTGAGCCGCAGTTCGCATCCTCCGGATTGGCCTCCGCCCACGCGACAAAGTCTTTCCCCC
>CAYMSY010000598.1:574-2168 GCA_964393195.1 uncultured Alcaligenaceae bacterium
CATGTAGGATGCAATCGATACCGGCGTGAAGTCTTTGTTCGCGTCGTAGTTGAGCTTCTTGTAAACGTGTGGATAGAGTGACAGCATCGAAAATGGCGTCAACGTCAGCGCGCTGCCGTCAGCGGGTGCCGTCTTCAAAACCTCAAGCGCAATGCGTCCGCCGGCCCCGGGACGGTTGTCGACCACAGCGGCGTTTTTTGTGTACGCCGAGCCCGCGAGTTTTTCACCAACCCGGCGCGCGGTAACGTCGCCGGAACTGCCGGCGGGAAAACCAAAGTAAATCTTGACCTGGTCGAGTGCCTGCGCGAGCGCATCGAACGGGCGCAAAGCGGTCGCTCCTGCGAGCGCCAGCGCAGCTGCGTGAAACTGACGGCGTGTAGTCATGGTTGAAGCTCCTTTGGATTTTTTGCCGTATGTTCGGCAAATTAGTGTGGCTTGAGGGTGTTCGGCAATGTGCCTGCGTGCAGTGCGTCAACCAGTGCGGCACGTTGCGCGAGCACCGCGCGCTGGTTGATGGAACCCTTGTCTGTGATCTCGCCTTTGTCGAGCGACGGTGGATCTGCGAGCAGACAGAGCCGTGCAATACGATTGGCGCTACCAGTGGCGGTCGCGGCGAGCTGATTCACTACGTTCTGAAAATGGGTGAGTACCGGCGCCGAGCCCAGCACCTCATCAAGAGACGCGCTCTCCGGCAAGCCGCTCAACCGGCGGACGGCGGGAACCAGCGGGAAAATCATGGCGCCAACCTCATGCAGATTGAGGCCGGTGATCACGGCATCCTGTACATACGGCGCTCCGAGCCCGGCGATTTTGGCGCGTAGCGGGCCGACGCTGACAAAGGTGCCGGTGCCCAGCTTGAAATCTTCTGCGATGCGGCCGTCGAAACGCAGACCTTTATGCGCGTCCTGCTGATCAATCCATTTGATCGCATCACCGGTGCAGAAGAACCCTTCGTCATCGAACGCATCGCGCGCTGCTTCAGGATTCCGCCAATATCCGGGTGTGACATTCGGCCCGCGATAGCGCACCTCCGTTTTGTCACCACTGGCAACGAGCTTGAGCTCCATGCCCGGGGTTGGCACGCCAAGATCTCCTGCCTTTACGTCATGACTGGTGACAAAAATTGCGAAGGGTCCGGATTCGGTCATGCCGAGTCCTGTTGTCATGACGATGCGCTCGCCGATTTCGCGTTCAGCGTGAGCAAACAGACTGTCCCACACCGGCTGCGCCAAAGCGGCGCCAGCATAGAAGAACATGCGAACACGCGACAGCAGGTTGCGTCGCAACGCGTCGTCGTGATTCATGGCCTGCGCAATGGCTTCGAATCCGGCAGGCACATTGAAATAGACCGTAGGAGCAATCTCGCGCAGATTGCGAAGTGATTCCGCCATCAACGCAGGCGTCGGCTTGCCATCATCAATGTAGAGTGTGCCCCCGTTGTAAACCGTGAGGCCGAAGTTGTGGTTGCCGCCAAACGTATGATTCCACGGCAGCCAGTCGACCAGAACAGGCGGCGAATCGGTGAGCACCGGCATCGACTGGCACATTTGCTGTTGATTGGCGCACCACATGCGATTGGTGTTGATGACCGCCT
>CAYMSY010000599.1:0-2162 GCA_964393195.1 uncultured Alcaligenaceae bacterium
CCGCCTGCGGCCGTGATGTCGACCTTGTTCAGCAAGATGCCGCCGTTGGTGCCAAAGAGTACGTTGCCCGGCGTGATGGCAACGCCTGCGGGGGTGTAGAACAGGCGACGCGGCCCGTCAGAACTGAAGTTTTCTACCGGATTGGCCGCGCCGCCGACGAACACGCCACCGCCGGCAGTGGCCACGTTAACCGCCGCCGTGGTGATGGTGTTTACGCCGCCGTTGTGTCCGAAGGTATTGCCGTTGGTGGCCACCGCAAGGCGGCCGCGTTCCGTGTCGATGCGCAGCCCGCGTGGGGCGGCGGTTCCCTGATAGTTGACGACAACGATTCGGGAATTAGTCAGATTAGTGGACGTACTGACCCATTCCTGCGGGTTAATCGTGCCGGTTTGCCGGTTGGTCGACTGAAACTGCACTGTGGTCCCTGTCGAGTTCAGGATGAACAAGTCATAGTCGTTGCTGGATGCGGCCATCGGATCGCTCCACGACAGCACGTACCAGCCGAAACCGCTCGCCGCGGTGATTGTGTTGTACGGATTGGCGCCGAAGCTGTGCAACGTGCCGAGTTCCACGCCGGAAATCGGCGTACCGACGGAACCGCCGTTGACGAAATCGCCCTCCCAGGTGCCGGACGTGCCGTGCGCCACATTGCCCGAATTGGCGGCGTCGGAGAAGTAAAGCGCGCCGCCGGCAGTGACGGTGGTGACCGCCTGCGCGATGACGCCTTCCTGGAATGGCGGTTCGAGGAAGTACGTCCAGTCGTCAACGATGATGTTGCAATTGTGCGGCGCATTTCGCAGTGTCTGGATGTTGGCGGCCATTTGCGCCTGCCCGCCCTGCGCCGTCGCATAGCCCAGCGTGGCGCCGGGCGCCATGTCGTAGACGATTTCCAGCATCGCGGTGCCTTCGTCTCCGCTGCCCGCCTGCCCGGCAACAACATCAACCGAGACGGGCAGATCGCCGCTGGCCTGTCGTGCTGCCAGTGAATTGACGCCATCAGACATCACGCAGATCTTGATGCCGGTGCCGGTGATGCCGGTGCTGTGCGACTTGTCTGCGGCATGCGCGACCACGCCTTGCGAACTGACCGACCCGATCTTCGCGATCTCACGTGGCAGGTCGGCGAGGCGAACACGCGTTTCATCCGCTGACGGGACATAGCGGCCGCTGGCACCGGGGTCGACGAGTCCAATAAAACGAACATCCTGTCGCGCTGCAATGGTCAGCAGATCGGCAATCTGCACCCGGGCGTTGATTTCGCCGTAAGTGCGCGCACCCTTCACGTCACGGGCACCGAGGGCGGCGAGCTGGCCGGGAAGATCTTCGCCAAGCGTGCCTTGAATCGAGATGTGAACCGTGTTGTCGGGCGCGACGTGCTCCTGCACAAAACTGGCGACATGCGCTGACTCGGTCTGCAGGACACCGAAATTGCGGCGCTGCACCGCGCGCATCGCGAGCAGCAGGTTGGAATCAAGCTTGTTCTCGTCCGGCGTGCGGGTTGCCTTTTCAAGCAGGATCGCCTGAATTTGCGCCAATCCATCCGGATGAATCGGCTGGGCCGAAGGGGGCGCTGCCCAGCCAATGGTGATGACCGCCGCAATCAGTATGGGCGTTACGCGTCGGCAATTCATTTTGGGTCCCCGTTTGGCTTGTGCTCGATCCAGATGCAGGAGTGCATTCTCCGGAGTTCAGGCCATGCTTTTGCCGCGAGTATAGGGCCGGGTGACGAGCGCGGCGCGGTTTGATGGTCAATCAGCTTTTTTCTGAAACGACCTCCACAAAGGGCTTAAGCAGCCAAAGTAGCGTATGTCGACAAATAGAATTATTCGCGTGTAACCCCAATAAAACAACAGTTACAGCCGAAAGCTGATCAGCAAAATTGCCCTGCGCCTGCTCGTGAACCGGTGTCCAACGCGCCCGGAAAAGCGCATTGTCAGATCATCAGTTCAATCAAAAACGGCCCGCTCTGCCGAAAGCTCTGCTTCATCAAATCCGCGCACTGTTCCAGAGTGGTCGCGCGCGCAGCCTCCACGCCCATTCCGTTAGCGAGTTTGACCCAGTCCAGATTCGGGTTACCGAGGTCGAGCATGCTCATGGCCGTTGGGCCGGGCGCGGCGCCCACGGCTTTGCATTCGCCGATCAGGATGCTGTACTTGCGGTTG
>CAYMSY010000600.1:0-2160 GCA_964393195.1 uncultured Alcaligenaceae bacterium
TCAAGGGCGAAGATCGCCGTGGCGCGGACTTCTCGTTCAACCGCGTTGAGTGCGCCGAGATGTTTGCGACCGGCGCGAAGGCAGCGGAGCCGGCGGCCAAGGCCGCTGAAGCAGAGCCCGCAAAGAAGTAGCTTTTGCTTGAAAGCCTTGTAGTAAAGGGCTTAGCGCTGCAATGTGACGAAAATCGACTTTTAGCGTTTCGGCGTCCCAAGCCGCATGAAATAGGTCTTGCAGCTAAAAGTTGATTGTGTTTTCGTCATGCCAGTACGTGCTCCGGCTCGCGGGTAGCGCTGGAAATCTGCCGGTTTTCCGTTTATAATCACCGGCTTACTTCGATAAAACCATTCGTCTTTCGGGGTGTGGGGCACACAGATGTTCCGCTTCTCTGGCTGACGATTAAAAGAGACAAGGTAGAAACATCATGGCATTGACCGCCGAACAAACCGCAGCCATCATCGCCGAACACGGCCGCTCCAAAGGCGACACCGGTTCCACCGAAGTGCAAGTCGCGCTGCTGACCGCGAACATCAATTCGCTCTCCGCAACCCACTTCAAGGCCCACGCCAAAGATCACCACAGCCGTCGCGGCCTGCTCAAGATGGTTAACAACCGTCGCGCGCTGCTGGCGTACCTGCGCAACACCGACCGTGCCCGCTATCAGGCGCTGATCGAAAAGCTCGGCCTGCGCAAGTAATTTCCACGCTGCTGCTTAGCCAGGAAAGCCACCGTTCTCGCGAATGGGTGGCTTTTTTGTTTTGCAGCAAGCGAAGTGCGCGGTGACCAGTCGAGCTTGCCACCGGTCACCCGTCACTACAAAGTTTCCGACACGACAAACGAACGCGCACGAAAACGCGCATTAAAAAGAAAGGTACCAGCCGATGCTGACCGCAATCAAGAAATCCATTCAATTTGGCGCACACACCCTGACGCTTGAAACCGGAGAAATCGGTCGTCAGGCCGACGCCACCGTACTCGTGCGCTACGGCGACACCGTTGTCCTCGTCTCGGCCGTTGCCAAGACCAGCGTGAAAGAAGGCCAGGACTTCTTCCCGCTCACCGTGGACTACATGGAGAAGTTCTACGCTGCCGGCAAGATCCCCGGTGGTTTCTTCAAACGCGAAGGCCGCCCGAGCGAAAAAGAAACGCTCACCTCGCGCCTGATCGACCGCCCGATCCGCCCGCTGTTCCCGGACGGCTTCTACAACGAGATCCAGATCATCGCGCAGGTCATGTCGATTGATCCCGAAGTCGATTCCGACATCCCAGCCATCATCGGCGCCTCGGCTGCCCTGTACCTTTCCGGCGTGCCGTTCGCGGCCCCGATCGCTGCGGCTCGCGTCGGCTACGCCAATGGTCAGTACATCCTGAATCCGGGTACGACCGAACTCAAAACCTCCGAGATGAACCTCGTGGTGGCCGCCACCGAAACCGCGGTCATGATGGTGGAATCGGAAGCGCTGGAACTGCCGGAAGACGTCATGCTTGGCGCCGTATGGTGGGGCCACGCACAACAACAGCCCGTGATCGACATGATCATGGCGCTCGGCGAAGAAGCGGGCAAACCGGCATGGGACTGGCAGCCGCCCGCGAAAGACCCGGCACTGGTCGCGAAGATCGTTGAAGTGGCCGGTCCCGGCTTCGACGAGGCCTACAAGATCAAGAGCAAGAGCGCGCGCAGCGCCAAGCTCAAGGAAGTCGCCGCCGCTGCTGAAGCAACGCTGATTCCGGCCGATGCCGACACGCTGACCAAGAACAACATCAAGAACGAACTCTTCGCGCTCGAAGCGAAAACCGTTCGCGAGCAAATCCTGCGCGGCGAGCCGCGCATCGACGGTCGCGACACGCGCACCGTGCGTCCGATCACCGTGCGCACCGGCGTGCTGCCGCGCACCCACGGCTCGGCGCTGTTCACGCGCGGCGAAACGCAGGCGCTGGTGGTTGCCACGCTCGGCACCAAGCAGGACGAGCAGATCATTGACGCGCTCGCCGGTGAATACCGCGACCGCTTCATGCTTCACTACAACATGCCTCCGTTTGCTACGGGTGAAACCGGTCGTGTTGGTACGCCGAAGCGTCGTGAAATCGGCCACGGGCGTCTCGCCAAACGCGCGCTTGTCGCCGTGTTGCCTGCTGAAAAAGACTTCTCGTACTCGATGCGCG
>CAYMSY010000601.1:0-898 GCA_964393195.1 uncultured Alcaligenaceae bacterium
ACTACCGCGTTTTCGCTATCAGGCGAGCGCGAGCCGCGTCGCAGGAGCGCCCGCACGCGCGCTAGCAATTCACCCACAGAAAATGGTTTGGTTAAGTAGTCATCGGCACCGGCGTCGAGCACTTCAATTTTGTCGGTCTCCATCGAGCGCGCCGACAAAATCAACACCGGTACCTGCGACCATCCGCGCAATTCACGTACAAAATTCTTTCCGTCGCCGTCAGGCAACCCTAGATCGAGAATCACCACGTCGGGCTTAATCGTGCCAGCATCAATCAAACCCGTGGCGTACGCTTCGGCCTCGCGCACACGAAAACCTTCGCGTTCCAACGAGTGCCGAACGAATCGGCGAATCTGCGCATCGTCCTCCACCACCAAGAGCGTGGCTAAGCTGGCGTTCATGGCTGCGCGCTGACACTAGTCGCGTCAGCTTCAAGATCGATGGGTGGAGGTGTTCCGCGCGGCAGCGTGAAGGTGACGCACGCGCCGCCGTCGGTTGGGTTGCTCGCGGATATGTGGCCGCCATGCGCCTCAACCACTGCACGGCAAATCGCTAAACCCACCCCCATCCCGGAAACGTGGCCGTCCTGCGCGCCGCGCTCAAAGAGCAAGAACATTCGTTCGAGCCGATCCGCGGGGAAACCGCTGCCTGGATTTCGGACCGAGACCGCGATTTCGAGATTTGATGCATGTGCAACTAAGCGAATTTCGCTATTCGGCGGAGAATATTTCGACGCATTTTCTAGCAGATTACACAGCACGCGTTCGATCAGTACCGCATCGATGTTTACCAGCGGCAATTCGGGCGGCAGCTCAACGATGACATGGCGCTGACTGCATGCGGCTGCAGCAAAGCGGATACTGGCCCCGATGACTTCATCAAGCGGTTGCCACTCGCG
>CAYMSY010000601.1:908-2155 GCA_964393195.1 uncultured Alcaligenaceae bacterium
AGTTGGTCACCATGCTATTGAGCTGAAGGCTCTGATCTCGAATGGCGACTGCGGCTTCTTTGATTACCGTTTTTTCAATTTGTGTGTCTGCGACCAAGGTGTCTGCAAGACCGTATAGCGCTGTCAGTGGCGTCCTAATGTCGTGCGACAGCGCAGCGAGAATGCTGCTGCGGAGCCTTTCGCTCTGGATTTCCAGCTCGGTTTTGTTAGCTACTTCAACGTAGTGCAGGCGTTCGATGGCGGTGGTGATGAGCGACGCTACCGCTCGCAGCATCGATATCTTGCTAATCAGTGTTTGCGGCGTTTGCTCGGAGGCCGCAACGATTAGTACGCCGCGATGTCGGGTCGCTCCAATCATGGGCAACAAAAGTCGCTCGCCGTCGTCGTTGCCCAGTTCCCGTGCGTCCATCAGCGCGCCGGTTTCGTAGACCGCGCGGGCAGCACTTCGCTCGGTGTTCGTGATCGCGACACGATGGTTTGCTGGCGTTTCGTCGTGCCCGCAAATGACTAGTTCGCCGGATTCGTCGGGCAGCAGGATTGTGCTGCGCGCATTGAGTTGCTGGCGAAAGAACGCGTGTATTGCGCCAACGGACTGGGGGAGACTTAACGCGCCAGCCAGCTCCTGCGCCAATTGATATAACCCAGCTTGCTCGTCCGCGCGCTGCTGCGCGTCGTCGGCACGTTGCGCCACGGCCGTGGTTAAGTGGCCAATCGTTAGCGCGACAGCTAGCATCACCGCAAAAGTGACAAGGTATTGACCATCGTTGACAGAAAACGAGAATTTGGGCGGTACAAAGAAAAAGTCAAACAGGGCAACGCTCAAGAATGCAGCAGCGATGGCAGCTCGACGACCAAACAGAAGCGCGACTGCGACGATGTTCAATAAGAAAATCATCACGATGTTCACGTTGTCGAGCCAGTACGAGAGCGGCCACGCGACGAGAGCGACCAAGACGCACAAGCCGACTGCTCCAACGTACGCGAATGCGCCGCGATGTGGAAATTTGGGCCGCCATAAGGTCTTTATCATGGGGAATCGATCAATACTCAATGAATGTAAGCGTAGGCCGATGCGCGTAAAGGAGGCGACAATTGTGTGTCGCTTCGTGTAAAAAAGTCGTAAATAAAGGCGCCAGATGTCCACGATTGCCGCGCGGAGTACAGATTTAATCGCAGCGATTGTGCCGTTCGATTGCGTAGTCTTGCGTGGGCTTCCAGGGAGCGGCAAGAGCACGTTCGCAACACTG
>CAYMSY010000602.1:0-2122 GCA_964393195.1 uncultured Alcaligenaceae bacterium
TGAGCAACGGCGATTTGTTGCCTGGCGAGAGCAGTTTCACCGCGACCGGGCACGTGGCACCGACTAGTTTGTTGCGTCGCAGCAACAATCACCAGACCCAGCCGTCAACGCTCGACAAGCTCGAAACTTGCGAAATACAATTGAGCGTTAAGCATTGCTTGTCCGGCGCGTGGTGCGCTGGTGGTGATGCACCGGGGGCATCATGAAGCGTTTCTCATCAATTTTGGTAGCAGCGTCGTTGCTGGCGTCTGGAGTCGCATTGGCCGCAGGCGTCGACTCTGGCAGAACAGACAACGGGGCGTCGGCGACGGCGGTAGCTGGCCGTCCTACGAATGTCACTGTCGCGACCTTCGCTGGCAACTGGACAGCGACGACCCCAGCCGGCACTCAGACCGGACGCGCCAATCGCAACGGCGTTCCCTCTTCGTGCAACGGTGCGGTTCTGCCCGGCCCGCTTTTTGATGCGACTGTGTACCAGTCGACCCAGTCTGCACACACATTCGTGAATCCGTACGCTCAGGCAACCTGTTTCACTTTTACGCTTACACCTAGTGATGCTGCAACATGTGGATTTAACCTGCAGCCTAATCTTTACCTCGGGACGTTCAATCCGGCGGACCCGAACCAAAACCGTATCGGAACGCGTGGCCTGAGCACGGGATTCGGTCCTGCCAGCACCGTTACTTTCGACGCGCTGGTGCCAGGTGGCGGAACCGCTGTATACGTGATCAACAACACAAACGCGATTGATCAGGCTGCCGTCGCGTGTGGCTACAGCGTCGCTGTCAGCACCATGGTTGATTTGCCGGTACCGACCCTGTCGTCTGCCTGGCTTGCGTCGCTCGCCCTGATGCTCGCTATCGCGGGATTCTTCGGCTATCGCCGTTACGCAGCGATGCGTTGACCAGCTGTTTGCATAGCGGAGGCGGTGCCGTCATCACGCACCGCCATTGGCTAGACTGACACCAGCCCCGTGTTCGATACGGGGCTTTTTTTCGCCTGCGGATACCGATACGTAGTCCGATTCCAGCGGCGATGTCATCCTACAATTGCGCTCCGATTGAAGGGGGCGGCGATGAATCGCAGAAGTTTTTCCAAAGCCGGCGTTGCATTGCTGGCGAGTGCTGCGCATGCGAATCTGTTCGCACAAAGCGGCCCCTACCCCAACCGCACCGTGAAAATCATCGCCCCCGTGGCACCGGGCGGCGGCGTGGACATGACCGCGCGAACGGTGGCCGAACGGTTGCAGCGCGCACTTGGGCAATCCTTCATTGTCGAGAACATGAGTGGCGGCGGCGGTGTCATCGCGTCGCAGGCAACCATGCGTGCGGCGCCCGATGGCTACACGCTGATGCTCGGCTACGTCGCGACCCATGGCACCAATCCGGCGATGCGGAACATTCCGTACAACGCGGTCAAAGACTTTACTGCAATTGCAATGGTGGCCGGAACGCCGAACGTGCTGGTCGTCGGTGCCGGCGTAGCAGCAACGACCTTGAAGGACTTCGTGGCGCTGGTGAAAAAGACGCCGCTTTCCTTCGGTACGGCAGGGCAGGGGTCACTGACGCACCTGCTGGTTGAACAGTTCAAGCTGGCGGCGGATTTTCAGGCGACGCACGCGCCGTATCGCGGCATCGCGCCGGCGATCACCGATGTGCTCGGCGGACAAACGCAGTTCATGATGCCGGGCCTCGCGGCCGCACTGCAACACATCAAGGGCGGCAAGCTGCGACCACTCGCGGTGACCGGGACCAGACGTCATCCGGCACTGCCCGATGTGCCCACGTTTGAAGAACTGGGTTATCCGGGCTTTACGGCAGTGCAGTGGTACGGCATAGTCGGCCCGGCAAGAATGCCGGCTCCGGTTGTTGCGCGACTCAATGAAGAGATCAACAAGGCGATTGCCACGCCAGAGCTGCGCGAGCGGCTGTCGAGCGAGGCCCTGGAGCCGATGCCGATGACCAGCGCGGAGTTTTCAGCATTCATCGAAGCGGAAGTCGCGCGCTGGACGAAGCTGGTTCGTGAACGCAATATTGAAATGAATTCGTAATTCTTATGGCCCGCAATACCCAGGTCGCCGCCGACCACAATCCGCCTCCCGTCACCCGCACGCTCGCCGAAT
>CAYMSY010000603.1:0-2115 GCA_964393195.1 uncultured Alcaligenaceae bacterium
CGCGTGTCGCGCGGGTCACGCCATTGACAGTAGAAAGCTGGATGGTCACCAACAGCCAGCTGCTCAGCGCGCTTGACGCGCAGACCATGGCAACCGGCATGATTCGCGTGTTTGTGTCCATCGTGGTGATGCTCGGCATTGCCAGCGTATTGGTGGTGGCTGTGGTGCAGAAAACCCGTGAGATCGGCATCCTGCGTGCGATGGGTGCATCGCGCGGGCAGATGATGCGCGTGTTTCTGGTACAGGGTGCGCTCGTGGGGCTGATCGGCTCGATGCTGGGCGCCCTGCTTTCGGCGTTGCTGATCCTCGGCTTCAGCACGCTAGTGCGCGGTGCCGATGGCAATCCGCTGTTTCCGATCACGCTGACGGCGCCATTGCTGCTTTACGCCTGTGTTACGGCAACCGTGTGCGGCATGTTTGCTGCCATCGCACCGGCCCGCCGTGCCGCACGGCTCGATCCTGCGATGGCGATGCGCGCATGAGCAAATCGCCTGAACCGGTACTGCGGCTTTCAGCAATTCGCAAGTCGTACAACATCGGAAAACCGATCGAAGCCGAGATTCTGCACGGCATTGACATCACTGTCGCGACAGGTGAATTCACTGCACTGATCGGGCCGTCCGGCTCGGGCAAAAGCACGCTGCTCAATATCATCGGGCTGCTGGAACCACCCACCTCCGGCAGCGTCGAGATTGCCGGACGTGCCGTGAGTTATCGTGATGACGACAGTCTCACGCGGCTGCGCTCGGAAACCCTGGGCTTCGTATTCCAGTTTCATCACCTGCTACCGGCGTTCACGGCGCTCGAAAACGTGCTCATGCCGCGCCTGATTAACGGGCAGAAAATCACCGAAGCAGTACGCAGTGAAGCCATGCATTTGCTGGATGCAGTGGGTTTGCGCGAAGCGGAGGCGAAGAAGCCGTCGGAACTCTCAGGCGGCATGCAGCAACGCGTAGCCATCGCCCGTGCCTTGGCAGTCAAACCCGCGCTGGTGCTGGCGGATGAGCCAACGGGCAATCTCGATACCAAAACGGCAGCCGATATCTTTGTCATGCTGCGCAAGTTCAACCGCGATTTCGGCACCTCATTCCTGATCGTGACCCACGACCCCCGATTGGCGGCGACCTGCGACCGCCGCATAACGCTGGCGGACGGGCAGATTGTGTCCGACGAACGATAGCGCCTGTCGGCAGTTTCCGGGTGGCGGAACCCCTTACACTTGTGGGTCTTGACCTCCCATACTAACCGCCATGCCATCGTTTGACACCGTCTCCGAACTTAACTGGGTCGAAATAAAGAACGCGCTCGACCAGGCCAACAAGGAAATATCCACCCGCTTCGATTTCAAGGGTTCGGACTCGCGCGTTGAGTTGAACGAAAAAGACAAATCGATGACGGTGTTTGCCGACGACGACTTCAAGATCGGGCAGGTTGATGAAGTGCTGCTCAACAAGTTCGCCAAACGTGGAGTCGATTCGCGCTCGATCGAAAAAGGAAAAGCTGAAAAAATCGGTGGCGACAAGATGAAGCGTGTCGACAAGCTGAAAGAAGGTCTTGAGTCCGAGCTGGCCAAAAAAGTCGTCAAACTGCTCAAGGACAGCAAGATGAAGGTCAGCGGTTCGATTCAGGGAACTTCCGTGCGTGTCACCGGCAACAAGAAGGATGACCTTCAGGCGGCGATGGCGCTCATCAAGAAAGACATTACCGAGCTGCCGTTGCAGTTCAATAATTTCCGCGATTGACCATGAAACTGTGGCTGCTGGCACTGTGCACGCTGACGCTGGCTGCCTGCCAGCCGGCGAGCCCACCCCCTACGCCGCTGCCGACCAAAGAAAAGACCATAGACAAGGTCAAGGCCGATATCGACAAGGCGATGAAGCAGGCGGAAGACATCCGCAAAGCCGAAGAAGCGCGTGACGGCGAAGATCCGATGAAGAAAGGTTAGTGATCAATGAAGTTGTGGCACCCCATCGCTGCGTCTGTCGCGGTGTTCAGTTCGGTGCTTGTGCATGCGCAAAGTGCGCCGACGGCACCAGCAACCCAAAACACGCAGACAACCTCTGCGTCAACGCCCGCCGCCGACGGTCGCAGCGCAGAAACCTGGCTTCGCGATGG
>CAYMSY010000604.1:0-839 GCA_964393195.1 uncultured Alcaligenaceae bacterium
CAACGCCGGCCGTTACGAGTGCATCGTGCCGCAATTCGCAGCAAAACATCGTCACATCATGTACGGCGAGCACGCACTGGCGGGCGAGCGCAACACCATCACCTCAACGACACAGTGGTATGCGCGGCTGCAGCGCCTGCTGCCCGATCTGCGCTTCAATGTCGAAGCAGTCACCGTCACCGGCTGGCCGTGGCATACGGTCGCGATGGTGAGCTGGAACGACCATTTCACCCTGCCCGATGGCAGCGCCGGCAACAACCAGGGCGTCCATGTCTTCACGCTCGCCTGGGGCCGCGTGACCTCGCTGGCGGTGCATTGCGATACGGCGAGGCTGGCGGGTTACTGCGCACGCATGGTCGTGCTCGGGCGTGAGGAAGCGGGTACGGTCCCAATATCAGGCGCGTGATCGATCTCTATGTCCGGGCACGACTATGGATCGAGTTGAAAAGCACAAGTGTTGCGCAGGTAGTTCAGTACTTGGGATTCGGTTTGCCTTGTTGCCCCGACACCCGTCACGCCGTTGACAAGAGCAGTCCCCCGGAAACCGAGCATCGCGCGCAGCAGAAGCAGTCCGTCAGTCTCGGCCCGGACCTGGCCGTCGCCATCAATATCGTAATTGGACAGCGTAATGGCAGATGCAACGCCAGCTGCCGAGAGTGGAGCGCAAGTGTGGTTAACGTCTTCTATCAATGCCGCACCGGACAGTCCCAGCATGCGACGAAGCACTAGCATGCCGTCGGTCATAGCGAGTACGGCGCCATCACCATCCACGTCAGGCTTGCACGCATACACCTGGTGTGCCCACGTCACGTTAGTCGGTGAGGTCACCAGGCCGGTGA
>CAYMSY010000604.1:849-2112 GCA_964393195.1 uncultured Alcaligenaceae bacterium
GTGACATTGGAAAAATTCACTGGTGACCCGGGGTAGTTGTAAGAACCACCGGGAGACGTTGGAACGAAAAACACCTGCCCGGACATGCCAACGGGACCAACACATTGCCAGTTGCCACTGTTGTTGGACTCGATGCTGCACGTAACGCCAGGTGTCGGCGAGCACACCGTCACCGACGTGACCACATTGGCGTAACCGCGAATGATCGCCCCCGAATTGATGGTCACCGAATGCGCGACTGTTGCTGCAGCCAACAGATCATCGCTGCCAGCAAAGCCAATACTCACGTTCAGAGATCCCAATGGAGCAGCGGCAATTTCACAAATGCGATAGCTTCCGGCGAACTGGTCGCTCACGCTGCCCGCCAAAACCCAGCCGGCGCACGTTCCGCCCGTCACGGTAACCGCGTTGGCCGCAACGAACTGGCTGGCATTGAAGCCGCCGGGCAACATCAAGGCAACACGAAAACGAACACGATCGCCCTCGACGTAGGAATTACCGGGGTCATTGCTTACGACCAGAGTCGGCATGACTTTGGTGACCGGTAACAAAAAGCCGTTGGTCGTAGAGCTGTTGTACCGGTTGTCATAGGAGTTGAATTGGGCACTAAGCGGCAGCGCGGCGGTGTAGACAAGCACGTCACAATCCGCCAGAGGCAACCCAGAAGGCCCGGTTCCGTATGTGCAGCTATAGACGCCGGGATTGGCCGGTGAGTACGGGCCGCTTAGCGAGCCACCCGGGCCTTGATTCGCAGCTGGGGGTGGCCCCTGCACGCTGGCCCGTACGCGCACGGAAGAGAACGCGTTGTAGGGTCCGATTGATAGCGCGCTGATAAGCGTGGCGGTATCGGCTTTACGGAATCCTATTGGTGAAGAAATCACAGTGGCAAAGCCATCGGCGCCTGCAGTCACGGTTACGCCAGTCTCCACGGTGTCGTAGCGGGAATCGACAATCGTGCATTCACTGGCACCAGTCACAATAGTGCAGGTCAGCGCCCCGTCAAGCATGCCGGTACCGTTTTGCAGGCCCAGGCTGACGACGGTGTCCAAAGTCGCGTTGCTGGCGACATCGGCCGCTGTACGCAGGCCGATGCGAACGGGAAACTGTTCACGATAGCCAACCAGCGCGCCGGGCACCTCAAGGAATTTGAGTCGCAGCGACGAACCAAGTGATGTCACGTTGATTCGACGAAGCGTGGCTTCGCGAGCGCCGGCAGGGCTGGGCGGTGCTGGGGGCGATGACCGTGCTCTTTGTCGGGCTGAC
>CAYMSY010000605.1:0-2106 GCA_964393195.1 uncultured Alcaligenaceae bacterium
ACCGCCGGCGTCCAGGGGCCGGTCGGTCGCCGGACGGTCTGTCCGATCCGCACCTGTACATTGCGCACTACCAGACTGTCGGATTTATCGATGCATCGATCCTGATCGAACTGAAACCACGGCAGGACGCGCATATGTACAAGCTGGATACAAACGAAAGAACGAACGGACCTGAAGCCGAAAAGGCGCGCAAGGAAGGCATCGCGTTTTATCAGGTGGCGGCACGGCGGTTCTCCCTTCACAATTTGCGCAAGGCGCGGCTGCCGAGTTGAATGCACGCGAAATGAACTCGCGGGACGCTCCGTGGTCGAATCAGGTCAGTGCCCGTAGTTTGGTCAGCGTTAAAGTCATTGGCTGTCGCGCCATTTTCCGCGATTAATTCGACGCCAGAGGTGATGAACATGAACAAGCTCCTGATCGTTTCAGTCGTGGCCGCACTTTCCGGCCTTTCCGGTCTTGTCGCCGCACAGGAGGTGGGCAAGGTGATTTCGAGTACGCCGGTTTTGAAGCGGGTGACAGAGCCGCGCTCGACCTGCGTCGCCGATGCCAATGGGCAGCAGCGATGCCGTACCGAAATGGTGACGGAAGATCGCAACATCGGTTACAAAGTGGTTTATGAGTACGCGGGCAAACAGCACACGGTGCAATTGCCGTTTCCGCCGGGCGCGACCATCGAACTAGAGGTGACGCCTGCCGTACGCGTGCCTTCGAGTGGCGCACCCTCGGGTGATCCTGCTTTGGCGGCGGAACCGGCGTATGCGGAGCCGGGCTATCGGGACACCGCCTATCCGGATCCGGTCTATTACTCGTCCCAGCCGTATTACGACCCGGGTGCCTATTACTATCCCTACTATCCACGGTCTTACGCTTCGCCGTTCTATCCACTTCTAGGCGTGACGCTGGGGCATACATGGGGAGTTAGCCACGGAAGATACGCGCGCCACGTCGGATACAGGGTCAATGTGGGTCACGGCGGAACCAGAGTCAACGTGAGCCACGGGGGAAATAGGAGTAGTGGGGGCCGTGGCGGGTCGGGCCATCGTCGAGGGCGGTGACGTGGTTTGCGGGCGAATGAAGTTCCCTCCGCTTTCAGCCATTTCCGATAGAAAACTCCAGCACTGGCGCGGCTTTCAGGCAGAAACTGGCTGGAAATGTGCGCCAAATGGCGCTTCACGTTTTTCCATCTACCCCTCCAAAGGGCGCTCGATATCCGGGCGGAACCACTCTTCCGCAGCTTGATGACAACGCGACAATCTGCTGGGTTCTTCCAATATTGCGACTTCCGGTGAAGCGCACAGTGTGCGCATCGCCGGATCGCGAAGCCGTAGCCTTAAAAAACGTCAAAAATGCGCATGCCGGTTCCGCGACGGATTCGCCGCGGAAACCGAAATTCACATTCGCTTCATCGGTATCCCGGGTCAAGGTCGGAAGCTCGTCTTCGGGTGGCAGGGGCGTGCAACCCCCCCCGGCATGTAAGCTACAACTTCACTTGGAATTCGCTGTGGCGCGGCTGCGATGCAAACATGCGCCAGACTTCACCGGAAAATGAAGTTGCACGATCCTCCCCTAGAGGATACGATGGCACCATGAAGACAATCGCCACACACGCAGCGCACCCCGACATTGCGAAACGACTGAAACGCGCCGACGGACACCTGCGCGCAATTGTCGAGATGATCGAAGCCGAGCGTCCCTGCCTCGATATCGCACAACAACTTCACGCCGTGGAAAAGGCAATCGGCGCGGCCAAGAAGGCCTTGATCCACGATCATATTGATCACTGCCTGGATGTCGCGGTCGGTCCCACCTCGCGGAAGCAGCGCGAACCGATCGAGGCATTCAAGGACATCACGAAGTACCTCTGAAAGATTGCAATGTTGAAGTCGATTCTGGTGTGGCTGGGCTTTGCCCAGGATCCGGGCGCAATGGCGGCGACCGGCCATGGTCACGCCCATGACGGCAAGTCGCATGGACATACGCACGGCGTTGTGGACCCGACCATCGCGACCACAGCACGCGGCATCTGGGCAATCAAATGGTCGTTTGTCATTCTGGCGATCACGGCAGTCCTGCAATTGGTGGTGGTGTTTTTCACCGGCAGCGTCG
>CAYMSY010000606.1:0-725 GCA_964393195.1 uncultured Alcaligenaceae bacterium
TTCGGTCGATCCAAGGCGATACTCTTTGCATTGTGCGTCTCAACATCCGGCATAGCTCAATCGGAAGACGCGGACGACGCGGATAAATACACGTTTTTCAGTCAACCGAATGTGACACGCGACCAAGTTCTTGCTGATTATGATGAATGTCGGGAGCTTGCCAGCAGCGTGCAACCACCTCCGCCTGGCTATGTATATACTCAAGGTTTGGCGGGGGCAGCGGCAGCGGGGTTCTTTCAAGGATTGGTGAAGGGCGCGCAGCGGCGACACATGTTCGATGCGGCATTCCGCAAGTGCATGTCGGTGAATGGCTACCAACGCTTTGCAACGACAAAGGAAGATGCAGACAGTCTCTATTCCGGCAGCTGGAGCGAGATGCGAGAAAAGCTGGCCGCTCGTGCGCTTGCGCCGGTTGCAGGCAATTTGAGGCTTGATCCATGAGGACTTTAACTTTGCTTGCGGCAATAACCAGTTTGCTTTTTGTGTTCATCGACGCAAGTCCCGTTGGGGCCGCAGAGGTTCAAAAAGTGGTGCCGCCAACTCTAAACCCGTCAAGCGCCTATTTATTGTTGCGCATGGGAGAGCGTACGCCTGGGCTATGGAATTTGCTCTCCATTGCTGCGTATGACGAGAAGCTGGAGGATGTGCGGGGCAAGGGGCGTGCCAAAGGGAATCCCGTGGCAAAGACTGATGATCGCAACATTGTCATCGGCCCCAAGTCGTTC
>CAYMSY010000606.1:735-2106 GCA_964393195.1 uncultured Alcaligenaceae bacterium
TGCTTTTGTCTTGGAAGCTATCAATTTGACGCGAAGGCGGGTCAGATTACTGATTTGGGCACGATCTATATGGGACCCGAAAACGGTTCATCTTCGTGGGCTGCTCTTTCATCGCTCAGGTCTTCTCCGGACATAGAGGAACGTGGCTACACTGTGGCCGATGCCATCGCGATTTTTCCATGGATGAAGGAAATGTCGTTGCCGAAGGCCGTTGAGGCGCTGCCGCGCGAGCCGGCGACGTTCTTGCCGGCACGGCGCATCGGAAACCATAACGGGCAATTGCTCAATCGCGCGCTACCTCTAGCAGGTCAAAAGTGAACCGAAGCATACCGGCCGTCATAGCCCTGGCTTTGTCGACTGCGGCACAAGCACAGGAAGTCCATTCTCCTCAAGATGGGGCCGCTTCTGCAGAAATCACGTGCCAAGCGGGCGTCTATCTCCTTGAAAAAGGAGGGTCTTCGTCCGCAGGATATGTGTCAATTGCTGAGAGCCTCATGCAGCACCGCAAGGTGACTGGGATGATCGGCTTTGCGCTAACGGGCGGGCTGGCGGGTATGAAGATCAAGTCAGTCTTGCCTGGAGCGCTTGCCAAAGTCAGAACGATCCAGAAAAGGCCGGAATTCAGGTTTTGCTTTGAAAGACCCGCGGCGTCTGATGATTCTGCTCAATCTGGATCGACCTATGTCGGCCAATCAAAAGCGGCCTTCTCCCCTGGGGATTTTCGTCTCGTGCGGTTTGAGAAGGCGAAGGATCAACGGGAATTGGCGGTCAGCAAATCTCATTTCGGTGGCATGTCGGGTGCGCTGTCGGATTCCTCAATTCGTTTTGTGATCGTTGAGGAGTCGCCGGGCGTTTTCCGTGTGACACCGAACGAAGACTTGACGCCTGGGGAGTATGGCTTTTTTCACGGTGTAGGTAATGGATACCCTAATCCGCGCGAGCGCAACCCCGTTGAACGAGTGTTTGATTTCGCCGTTGAATCTTAGGATAGGCTCGGGTCTGCAGTTTTGGAGGGTAGGTTGACCACACCACCCTTGCCCTTGCGCATGAACGCGCTATAGAGCCGCGCCTGACTGGGCTCGTGCGGGCGTGGCGGAACTGGTAGACGCGCCAGATTTAGGTTCTGGTATCGAAAGGTGTGGGGGTTCGAGTCCCTTCGCCCGCACCAGAACGGGCCGCGCACCAAAGCGGGCCGTTTTACATTGAACTCAAGGATTGATTGGCTGAACATGCAGATTGTCGAGACGTTGAACGAGGGCCTGAAGCGCGGCTACACGCTGACCATCAAGGCCAAGGATATCGAAGCCCGTGTCGAGGGCGAGATTCGCAAGGTCGCGCCGCAGATGCGCATGCCCGGCTTCCGTCCTGGCA
>CAYMSY010000607.1:0-2105 GCA_964393195.1 uncultured Alcaligenaceae bacterium
TTCAGGCAATCCAGATTGGTACGTTTATCGCATTACTTTTTTTATTTTGGCGACTGTCCTGGCGCTGGAGATGGCTTTTGATTGTCATTCTTCCCTTGGCACTCGCCGCTGTCGTGTTGCTCGCTCCGATTCGCCACAACTGTGGTCCGTGCGGCTAGCCAGCGTAGCCTCGATGCAGCGTAGCGGAATCGAGGAATCGTGACCATGCAACCATCTCCGCGATTCCACTTCGTTGCATCGCGGCTACGCTGTTGAATAAATCATGGTTGCCTATCGTCGCAATTTTGTTCCGGGTGGCACTTACTTCTTTACGGTGACATTGCGTGATCGTTCGAGTCGCGTACTTGTTGACCGGATTGATGACTTGCGCGCTGCATATGACCGCGTTAATCGGGATCGACCGTTCACCACCGACGCCATCGTAATCCTGCCGGATCATCTCCATTGCATCTGGACGCTTCCTGAGGGCGATGTGGACTACTCGGGGCGCTGGCGTGCGATCAAATCCCGTTTTACGATGGCCTGCCGCAAGGCGGGGCTACCGTTGCTGAAAGATGAGTCCGGGGCTTATGACTTGTGGCAGCGCCATTTCTGGGAACACACAATTCGTGATGAACGTGATCTTGAGAATCATGTCGCTTACATTCACTTCAATCCAGTCAAACACGGACACGCAACAGGACCCGTGGACTGGCCGCATTCATCTATCCGTCGATACATCGCGCTTGGTATCCTGAGTGAATTCTGGTCAGTTGCGCCCGATATTGATGCTAGGGAATAGCTCATAGTCGCGATTCAGCGCAGTGGAATCGCAGATCGGCAACACGAGCAACGAATCCTCGATTCCGCTACGCTGCATCGAGGCTACTGCCGTAAGCGAAAATGTCTCTCATGGACAAAACCTTCACCATCGATGGCATGCGCGACAGCGGTTGTGTTGCGCGCATTACACGGTCGCTTTCGGGGTTTGCGGACAAGGTGCAGGTGACACTGGAGCCGCCGCGTGCGGTGTTGCGCGGGGTGCATGCGGATGCATCGCTGGAGGTGATGCAGATCGCGCTGGCGGGCGCGGGCCGCTACACGATGGCGCCGGCGCTACCGGTGTTTGCCGCGAACGTGACTGCGGATACGGGCACGGATGAGCGTGCGGGGTGGCTGGCGGTACACAAGCCGCTGCTGCTGATTTTTGCTTTTCTTGTCGGCGTGACCTGGCTCGTGCACACGAACACGAGCGCGCCCGCGCGTCCGTGGCGCGAGTGGGCGACGGATTTCCTGGCCGGGTATTTTCTGGTGCTCAGTTTCTGCAAATTGCTGAATCTCGGCGGTTTTGTGCCGGCGTTTCAGGGCTACGACCTGATCGGCGCGAGGCTGCGCCTCTATGCGCTTGCGTTTCCGTTTATCGAACTGGCGCTCGGGGTGGCGTTCCTGATGCGCTGGCAGTTGCCAATCACGCTGTGGACGACGCTCGGGCTGATGCTTGTGAGTGCTGCGGGCGTGGCCGGTGCCCTGCGCAAGCGGCAGCTGGTCGAGTCGGCGAGTCTGGGAACCGTGTTCAAATTACCGCTGTCGACATTGACACTGGTTGAAACGCTGGGCATCGCCGCCATATGCGCACTGATACTTAGCCCGGTTTAGGCGCAGTCGTCGCGTCTTTCCCCGTATTTCAACGCGTTTTACAGCCAATTTTTACGGCCAATTGCCGTCACAGGAAAACCCATGATCAAACTCGTTGTACTGCTCGCCTCCGCGCTCGCCAGCGCCGCATTTGCCCATGATTTCAAGGTCGGCGCGATCACCGTGGATCATCCGTGGGCACGCGTGACGCCGGGACCGGTGAAGAACTCCGCCGCGTTCATGGCCTTTGACAACAAGGGACCGGCCGACAAGCTGGTCAGCGTGACCGGCGAAGTGGCGAAGGAAATCCAGATTCACAGCGTGATCACCGAAGCCGGGGTCATGAAAATGCGCGAAATCAAGGCGCTTGACGTACCGGCCAACGGCAAGGCGGAACTCAAGCCCGGCGGCTATCACATCATGCTGATCGGGCTGAAAGAGGGCCTGAAAGAAGGCGAGAAATTTCCGCTCAAGCTCAAGTTTGAAAAAGC
>CAYMSY010000608.1:0-2104 GCA_964393195.1 uncultured Alcaligenaceae bacterium
CAACAGCCGCAGACGCGCCGCCCGCGCCTCCGCCGCGCGATAAAGCTCGCGCAGTTCGGCGACGGTTTCGATCTGCGTCGTCAGCAAGGGGGAGGCACTTTCCATTGTTCGTCTCTATACCGGGGAAGCCCTGTTGTGCATAGGCCATCCGGCCTAGGCCGTAAGGCGCGCCAGTCGGCGGATGCGCCGTCGTCCCGTCTGCCCCTACCTTCTCCTCACAAGCCGCAACGATGATGACGGCGTTTGAATAGGAAAGGTGCAACACGATGAAAAAGATGACTTTGAAGGCCGCCTGTCTGGCTCTGGCTCTGCCGCTGGCCTTTGCGGGTGCCCCGGCGCTGGCAGCCGGTAATGCGGCTCAGATCAGCCCGGCCGTCTATGCCCCGATCACCGTGGCCGAGGTCGAGGCCGCCCAGAAGGCCTGGGGCGAAGCGCTGGTCGCCATTTCGACCGAGAATGACAAGAACGGCTACGCGGCTGCCAAGCGTCTGGCGGAAAAGGTGCTGGACAGCGCCTATGGCTACAATTACGGCCCGGTGCTGTTCAAGCCGACCCTGACGGTGGCCCCGCAAACCTTCCGCACGACCCGCGACGGCGCGCTGGCCTATTTTGTGGGCGGTGATACGAAGTTCCCCAACGACAAAGGCTTTGCGCTCAAGAGCTGGCGCAGCTTCAAGATCGACAATGCCGGCATCGTCATCACCGGCGACAGCGCCATTTCCATGGGCAATGTGACCCTGACCGACGCCAAGGGCAATGTCACCGTGGTGGACAAGACCTGGGGCTATGTCCGTGATGGCGAAGGCAAGCTGCGCATCGTTCTGCACCACTCCTCCCTGCCCTATTCGGCGAAGTAACCCCCCTTACTTGCGCCGTGTGCAGGCGGGTCAGACGCTGACACCCCCCGTCTACTGACCCGCCTGCGTCTTTTTCTCATTTTGCAGGGCCTGTTTGATGTTTCGCATAACCCGGCTGGTGCCGCTCGTTTTTGGTTGTCTTCTACCTTTTGCCGCTCAGGCGGCGAGCGAGGATACAGCCGTGTGGGGGGGGCTGCATTCTCATTTCAAGCTGAATGACCGCGTCTCCGCGACCCTCGAGGTGCAGAAGCGTTTTAACAACGACGCCTCGCGTCTGGGGCAGTATCTGATCCGTCCGAGTGTCAGCTATGGTTTCAGCCCGACCACGCGCGGGGCCCTCGGCTATGCCTTCGTGCAGACCAACCCGCCGGGGCCGGCCAAGACGGATGAACACCGTCTGTGGCAGCAGGTGTCATACCGCGTAGCCGCCTTTGAGGGCGGCGCGGTGCTGAACGGACGCACGCGGCTGGAGCAAAGATGGATAGAGGGTCGCGACGAGACCGGCTGGCGGCTACGTCAGCAGCTTCGCTTCAGCAAGCCGCTCACACCGAAAGTCAGCGGCGTCGTGTGGAGCGAGGCCTTCTGGGCGGCAAACCGCACGCCATGGGGGCAACGCGAAGGCCTTGACCGGTGGCGCAACAGTGTCGGCGTGTCGGTGCCGCTTCCCTCCAAACTGACCCTTGAGTCCGGCTATATCCATCAGTGGGTGCGCCGTCCCCGCGAAGACGCCGTTGATCATATTCTGAGCCTCAGCCTGACGGCGCAGTTTTAAAGGACTTTTGTATGAGTGCCCTCCCTCTGGCCGTAATGGCCGCCTTCCTGTTCACCCCTTCGGACATGGCCAGCATTAAATGTTTGAAAGACTTTGCGCAAACATCCCCTGCAGCATAAATCCCTTTCTGAGAAGTTTCTTGCTGATCTGAAACAATAATGTAACCCCGTTCATCTTTTTTAATAAATTCACCGCAGAGCTCGCTGTTTGGTTTTTTGCCAATATAAATAAAAACGCCATCAATAAATAAATTAGATTCCGTTTCAGATTCTTGATTAAAAACTTTTACATTGGTAACGCGGCCTTCCCCGCCAAAACCTCTGACATGACTGTTCCACAAATAATTAATTTTAGAGTTTTGAAAGGCTTTATTAATAAGGATTTTTTCAGCTGTAAAATGATTACGATGATTAATTAAAGTAATCTCTTTTGCAAATCGAGATAAATACTCTGCATTCTCAAGTGCAGAATTTCC
>CAYMSY010000609.1:0-2097 GCA_964393195.1 uncultured Alcaligenaceae bacterium
TCGGAAGTGCCGCCAACCGTACCATCTCATCGAAGTGCCAGGCCAGCAATTGCTGTTCCTCAATGTCGAGTAGGAACGAGTTTTTCACAAGTGCCATCAGCGCATCGGCCGGTGCCACCGCGCCGATCTTAAGCGCAGGTGCCGAGCCATCGCCTAGAAAATAAACGCGGCGAAGCGGTTGCGCTTCAGGACAAAACGCTACTTGTTCGCCTGCCAGCAGTCTCACCTTGGTGGTGAAGTCCACGGCGGGTGCTTTGCTCACGGCGTGAGTGATCAACGCGCCCTCGCTGTCTTCCCAAAGACGTATCGACGGGTGACTCGGCACAATCCAGCATTGCCCGTCTAGCCATCTCAATTGCAGGCCGTCATCTGTGAGAAACCGTGAGCCCGTCGTTGCGAAGCTTGCTGCCAGCGTCGACTTGCCACGACCGGACGCGCCAATGAATGCGACGCCATTTCCGGCAAACTCCACCGCGCTGGCGTGAAGCACCACTTGGCCTTGTCGGCTCAGTGCCAATGGCAAGACCTGATTCAGATAAAGATGATCTATGGTGCCTTCCGATACGCCGGGGACAGGCGACACGCGCGCGGTTTGACCGTCTTGCGACACATAAAAATCAGCTAGCGCCGGAAACCGCAGCAGGTAGCCACCATCCCCGCGGTGGAACTGTGTCCATATCGTTCCGTCCGGGGACGGCCACATGTGAAACGGCTCATCGGTGCGCGATGACTGGGCGCTTGCGGCGAGCGCGTGCAACCGCACATTCACTGGGTGTCTCGTCGCAAAACAGTGGCTACAAAGCGGGTAATTTCGGCAGCCGAAGGGAAGAGATCAGGATGATTGATCAAAACGGCATCCTGCACCTGTGATCTCGAGCGCACGCCGTCACAATAGGACAGCACGACATTTCGCGCGCTAGCAGACAAACTGAGCCGGGGCACATGATCCGGGTGGTTGCTGGTCAGTTGCATTGAGTCAATCACCTCACCCTGCCAAGTGGAATGGCTAAACCGCTTTTGGGTTGCCGGGTGCACTAGCGTCCATGCGATCATATTGTCCGCTGGACGAGCCATGATGGTCACCTCCAGCCGATCACCAGCACGTACTGGCAAGGCCTCGCCAATTGGCAGAAACGCCTGAGCTCGGCCAATTGACATGTCAGAAAGCGGCGAATTGGTCATCCAGATGTCGTCGGCCAGTTCACATTCAAACCATCCCCCAAGTCCATGCAGAACGCCGTCGCGCTGCACGGTCAACTGAGCGGACCACGAAAAAAACTCGGGATTGTCAACTCGCAGGTCAATGCAGGTGAGCTCAGCGGGCCGAGCCAACAATTCCTCTCGTTGCAAGTCCACCACGTGCTTGGTGTTGACACTATGATGGCGAATCCAGTGAAATTCGGGCGGAATCCCGGCCGCTCGCCATGCGTCGACTAAGTTGTAGCTCTTCTCTGACTCTACCGCGCCAACGATCAGCTTGAGGCGACCGGGTATGAGTTTGCCGCCCGGCTTTAGAAAGCGACGGCGCGCATCGGCCAGCACGTCGATCAGGCCGTAGTCAAAACCGAAATGACCCACATGATCGCAGATGACTACATCTGCTCGATCAGATATGACCGACCGAAATGACGATGCCCGGATGAACGTGCATTTGGCGGCGAGGTGTGCGCGTGTCAAAGACTCGCGCGCAATCTCAAGTGCTACTGTCGAGTCGATCAAATTAACATGGGCAGCACCTGCTTCAAGACATAGCAGGCCCAACACGCCTGTGCCACAGCCCACATCAACGACGTGATCATTCGGCCGCAGAAGGCTGGCAACCGCCGCGCGATACAGGTCGAGCCGATGCGGGAGCGCGAGATAGCCGACGTGTTCGGCGAGCAACCCACTCATAGGACCACGACAAGTTGATCGGAATTAGTGAATGTTGCAATCAGGAAGATCAAGTCGGCGCATCCTGTAGTCAACACGTTTTCAGCCATCTTGTGCACAGTCGATGACCGCTTCGGACACAAGCGGCTGAACCTCGTGCGCCAAAAAGCGAATAGCCTGCCACAAGCGGCGTCTTTGCGTACTTGGCTTACATTCAAACAGGGG
>CAYMSY010000610.1:0-2088 GCA_964393195.1 uncultured Alcaligenaceae bacterium
TGCCGGCGCCAACTCGTCCGCACTGCCTATCCTCACCATCGCCAGCTTGGTCGGCGGCTGCTCGGCAGCCTTCGACCAGGTCTTGCCACCATCGGTGGTTTCCATGATCAGGCCCGCATGGCCGACCGCAACGCCGACGTCACCGCCGAAGGCGACGGCGTAAAGCCGGTCGTGCGGCGTCATCTGGGTCAACGCCTGGCTGCCGGTCTTCGCCTGAGCAAAAGGAGAAAACGATGCCGTGCACACGCACAGCATCAGGAGTTCGAAAAATTTAACGCGCGCAGAACGCTTCATGGCAGTCGCCACCGATATCCGAATCAGAGAGATGGCGGCGGCCGTAGCCGCCGCCACACGGAGGGTCAAATCAGCCTGGAAAAATCAGGCGCGACCAAGTGCCTGCAGCGCCTGCGGCGTGCAGTAGGTGTTGAACAGCCATTCCGGATCCGCGTCGAAGCGGGCGATTACGCCTGCGGCGCCCTTGCTGTGGTTGCACAGCGACATGCGGCGGTTCTGGAAGTCGTAGATGTGAACATAGGTCCACGACCAGCCCGGATTCACACCGTCCGCGCTCTTGATGAAGCGCTTGCCGTCCTTGCCGCCGCCCTTGAACTGGCCGTGGGCCATTTCGAAGTTCGACCACAGCTTGCCCTGACGGTCGTAACGGATGTTGCTGGCAGCCGTGCTGTTGCGGGCATCGACATAGGCAACACGCTTGGACACCGGCGAACGCGGATAGCCGGTCGGCTCGCAGCTGGTGACGATGACATCGGGCGCCATTTCGTAGGCGATGTCGAAGAACTTCGGGTTGTCCTTCTGACGCGGCGGCTCCCAGTTGTCGTCGTGACGCTCGAACTCCGACGCCCACGGACCGAGCATCGGCTTGCGCTCTTCGATCTTGTGGTTGCCCCAGGTCAGGAAGGGGTCACCGGCAGCCCACGGATCGCTGAGGAACCAGACGGCACCCGGAACGAGCGGTTCGAAGCGCTGGTTGGCCGGGAACTGGCGAACGCGGCGGAACGACGGCAGGTAGCCGTACAGGCCCGGGATCTTGCGCTGGTCGTAATCCCAGACGCTGAGGAACGACGTGCCGCGGACGTCCGGATCGGCCGCGAAGTACACGCTCTGGCGACGCAGTTCGGTATCGAGCCCCTTGAACACCTTGCGGTCGGTACGACCGGTGCTGTTGAGCTCCACCCACTGGAAGTTGTAGTGGTATTCCTGCTTGCCGTCGGCGCCGTAGTCCTTCTGCTCGATCACGTAGCAGTTCGCATCGGCACGACCGATGCTCATGCCCATGTTGCACCAGACTTCCTTGCCATCCTTCGCGTTGACGAACGGAAGGCCACCCTGCCAGCGGTTGCCGTTCTGGTCCACCGGGTTGCCGTTGGCGTCCCACTTCGCGCGGTGGCCGGACTTCACGTCGGCGACCGTGGCGTCGTAGTAGGCACCCGCCACCAGATCACGCGGGTTGGTCGTCGGCGCCTTGATGCGGATCTTGCGGCCTTCCGGACCGGTGATCTGCTCGATCGCACCCGGGTCGAGCAGGTGCTTCACATACTCGACGTTGTCCTTGGTGATGTAGTCGCCAACCTTGACCTTGCCCTTGCTCTGGACTTCGATCGACGTCAGCTCTTCCGGATAGGCCTTGTTGATGTTGTCCATTTCCTTTGCATACAGCTGGTCGAGCGGCATCAACACGCCGCTGCCGAGACCATATGCAACCGATTCCATCAGCTTTCGACGGCCATAATCTACGTCGTACTTTCTGATTCTCATTGAAATCTCCTCGTTTCGCTTGTGAGCGACAAATGCACTCTCACCGTCCGATCAAGTACCGGGGACGACAAACCGGCGTACTGACAAACTTTTTTATTTATTGGCCAGGACAACCGCATCCTTGCCATGCCCCACCCCGGGGTGTGCAGCCTTTTCCTGATCTCCGACTTCGAACTGCGAGAGATCAATGCCTTCACCAACCATCAGGTCCGTTCTGGTTGCAAACCGCGGCTTGACGATCCACACGAGCAGCGGCAGAACGATCAGCGCCAGCACCATGTTGATCAGCATGATCGCGGCGATCGCGAGACC
>CAYMSY010000611.1:0-2087 GCA_964393195.1 uncultured Alcaligenaceae bacterium
AGTCCCTTTCCCCGACGTATGACCTTCGTGCACGCAACACGGCGTGAAATGGTCCTGATCGTTCTGCCGTTTGCGGTCAGCCGCAGTTGTGGCTAAAACCCTGAGATCAACCGCTCGCAAGGTGCCAGCCCGTGCTTGATCCGCTGTCTGCGTTCGCGTTCGCAACCCTCTTCTCGCTGATGAACGGCGCCGTGCTTGGTTTCATCCATCGCGCGCTGACGGCCGACCTGCAACCGAGCGCGGCAGACTGGCGCGTGGGCACCCTGCTTGTTGCTGGCGGCGCCACGCTATTTATTGGTCAGGCGGCCACCAATACGATGTGGGTGCTGCCGTTGGCGAACTGCGCGTGGCTGGTGGGTCTGGCGCTCTACTGGCGCGCGGTGCGAAGGCTCTTTGCCATCGCGGATTCACTGTGGATTTTCCTTCCGGTGCTGTTGGGGACCCTCGGTAACGCTTTTTTTATTTTTGTCGTACCCAACGTCGCTTATCGCGTGATGGTTGCCACGGTGTGCTGGGTTGTCATCATCGGCGGCACCGTCGCGACCCTGCTACGGCATCGCCACGTCGATCGGTCCATCAGCGCCACCGTGCTCACCGGCATCTTCGCGCTGCTTGCGATGTTGATGCTTGCCCGGGGCGTGTATTTCCTGCTCGCGGGTCAGGTGGTGCTGTCAATCGCGCAGTCGTCGAACTGGGTTAACGCGCTCACCCCCTTGCTGGTCGCCGTCTTGCCGGTCATTGGCACGACGGCGTTCGTACTGCTCTGCTTCGAGCGCATTCGCGCCGAGTTGCACCGCACCGCCACGACCGATGCGCTGACCGGCCTGCCCAATCGCCGCACGATCAGCGATCGCGCCAATGCCCTGTTTGCACGGGCGCGCTCGATAGGCCCCGGTTTCTCGGTCGCGGTGGTCGATGTCGATCACTTCAAGCGCATCAACGACCAGTACGGTCACGACGTGGGAGATGCGGCGCTGCGCGGCGTGGCGCAGGCACTGGCGACACAGTGTCGCGGTGACAACGTGGTGGGTCGTCAGGGTGGCGAGGAATTCGTCGCCCTGCTCGAAGATGCAACGCCGCAGGACGCAGTCGTCGCGGCGGAACGGCTACGCGCCGCAGTCGCAGATTCGGCCCACGCAATCGGGGGCACTGCGCTCACGACCACGGTCTCGATTGGCGTAGCCTCGTATTCCGAACGTGATCGCGAATTTGCCGACATCCTGCGGCGGGCGGATCGCGCGCTTTATGCCGCCAAGGCAGCCGGGCGCAATTGCGTCATCTTTGAATCAGCCGACGGCGTGGCACCGCCACACGCCGCTACCTGAGACGCAATTCGGCTGCGTCAGGGATCAAGCTTCCACGCGCCCCCAACGAGTTTGAGCTTGTAGCGGCTTGATGAACTGCCGTCTTTCGAGCGTTCGATGATTTCCGCCATCGCCGAATCGCCGTCAATCGTCAGCGAACCAAATTCGGCCGTTTTCGGATCGGCCGAAAACTTGAGGAACTTCAGGATTTCCGCCGCCTGTGGTCCGTCGAGATCCTTCGCGCGCTCGGCGACGATCACGCGTTTGAGCGCCGCCTTGTCACCGGCACGGGCGGCACGCAGGTATTCGGTGATCGCCTTGCCCTGCGCCGTGGCCCATGCCGCCTTGCCCGACGCGTCAGGCGCACGCGGTACCGTCATCGCGAGATCGAATCGCACGTCAAAACTGTAGCGATCCTTGAACATCGTCTGCTCACCCTCGGTGTACGCGCGGCCCTTCATCACTTTGCCGTCCAGCGCGTCGAGCGTGACCTTGTACGCCGTTGAAAAGCCGCCGCCATTCATGCTGTCGACCGCGAACTGCAGCGAGGTCAGCGACCGGTCGCCGTCAAAGGTGAACTCCAGCGTCTTGACGCCATCGCGCTGTGCCTTCATGCGCTCGAACGGGTCCGTCACCGCCTGCGCAGGAAGTGCCTTGTCCGCGAGGATCAGCCGGGTTTCCGGCTTTTTGTCATGCAGTCCCTTTGCGTTGTAGGCATAGGCGTAGCTCAAATCGGTCTTGACGCCGTTGACCGTGATGCTGCCCTGCGCCGTGTTCTGCGCC
>CAYMSY010000612.1:0-2083 GCA_964393195.1 uncultured Alcaligenaceae bacterium
AGCCGAAACGGTTCAAACTCTCCGAGGAGCCATTGACTGGAACATGGCCAGAACATCACCTGCCACATGCGGGAGGAAGTTCATGCACTCTATAGAATTCTGCGCTGGGGCCGGTGGCCAGGCACTCGGACTTGAGAAGGCGGGATTTCATCACACTGCGCTGGTGGAGATTGACCGGGATTGCTCAAAAACGCTGCGCCTGAATCGACCCAGTTGGGACGTGCGGAATGAGGACATGAACCTCTTTGACGGGCGACCGTTTAAAGGAGTCGACATCCTTACTGGCGGTCTGCCGTGCCCGCCTTTCTCGGTGGCTGGCAAGCAATTGGGCGACAAGGACGAGCGTAATCTATTCCCAGCCGCCATTCGGCTAATTGACGAGATCAAGCCCAAAGCGGTGATGATCGAAAATGTCCGTGGGTTCCTGTCGCCTTTGTTTGAGGACTATCGCCTATTCTTGAAATCAGAGTTCAAGAAGCTGGGTTACACAATCGACTGGCGACTGCTTAACGCATCTGACTTTGGGGTGCCGCAACTAAGGCCACGCGTTGTTATTGTTGCTCTGCGCAACGATCTTGTCGATGCTTTCGACTGGCCAGAGGTTCAGCCGCATAATCCGCCTACCGTAGGGGAGGCATTGAAAGATTTGATGGGGGCGAACGGCTGGATTGGCGCAAAGCGTTGGGCCGAGTTGGCAAATGACATCGCTCCAACAATTGTCGGCGGATCAAAGAAGCACGGCGGACCTGACCTTGGCCCGACCCGCGCACGTAGGGCTTGGGCCGCGCTAGGTGTCGAAGGCCGCTCACTGGCAGAGCATGCACCGGAGCCCGATTTTTGCGGGATGCCTCGTTTGACCGTCAGAATGGTGGCGCGCATCCAAGGCTTCCCAGACGACTGGCAGTTTTACGGTCGCAAGACCACGGCCTACCGACAGGTTGGAAACGCTTTCCCACCGCCAGTTGCCCAAGCCGTCGCGAAGAACCTACATATTGCTTTGTCAGTTCAGCGGGTATTTGGAGTGCAAAAGTGGGTCGCGTAGGGTCAAAGGAAGGTATTCGTCGATTTCTCTTGGCCAACATTGGCCGAGTTGTTCAGTCGACCGAACTTCAAGCGGCTGCAAATGGTGCTTCAGAATTTGGCCGTCGAACACGTGAACTTCGTGATGAAGAGGGCTGGCCGATCCTGACGCATAATGACAGTGCCGATCTAAAACCGGGTGAATACCTCTTGAAGGAAGCGCCGCCGCCCAAGAAGGATGTACGCTTCGCCCGTGCAATTTCGGCAAAGCTGCGGGCTGAAGTGCTTGATCGCAATGGGTTCACTTGCCAAATGTGCGGCTTGACCCCCGGAGATGTGGACCCATTTACAGGAAGAAAGGTCCGGCTACATATTGGCCACATCGTCGACAAAAATCTTGGTGGGAGAGACGAGCTCTCGAACTTGCGATCTCTGTGCTCTACTTGCAACCAAGGCGCCAAAAATGTCACTAGTGAGAAGCCAAGCGAAATTTGGCTACTATCCCAAATCCGACGGGCAGGCAGGTCTGAGCAGATTGCGGTTTACGAGTGGCTCAAGACGAAATTTTCATAGGTAGTAAAAGCCCGGGCGCGGCGTTCCGGGAACAGTATGAAAAACTCCCCGCACAAGCTCTCGCCCGCATAATTTCACACGAAGGCACGAAGAGGCCGCACCTGGCTGAGCGCTCGTGCTGAAACTTGGCACAACATCTTTGCGCCTTCGCGCCTTTGCGTGAGAAACCCTGCGCGCCATCCCGCAATCGCACCATCAGTGCCGGATAAGGCGCACGCAAAGGCGCGAAGGCGCGAAGGTGCCGCGTCAGAACAACAGGGTCTGCCGCATTACCACACCTTTATAAGCGTAGGGCTGGCGGCGGTGCCGCAATCTGCGCGCATCTGCTTGGACCTGCTCTGCCAATTTGATCCCGATCACAGACTCGCCTCCAAAAACAGGCAATAACACCTGTATCAACCGCAGGAGGCCCCCGATGATCCGCATTGCCCTGACCCCGCTGACCGCCGCTGCCGCGCTGCTGGCGCTGGCCGGGTGCAGCAAGCCGGCC
>CAYMSY010000613.1:0-2078 GCA_964393195.1 uncultured Alcaligenaceae bacterium
GAACTCGACAAGGTCGACGTGCCGCGCGACATGCATGCCCGCATGTTTGACGGCATCACGCTGAAGCCCGAGTACGTGGCCAGGGGCATCCGCCACCAGCGCATCATGGAACCGGCGCTACAGTTCCAGTACTTCAACATGGCCGACCCGGTGGTTGGTGGATTCGCGATTGAGAAGAACGCACTGCGTCGCGCCATCCTCATGGGCTACAACAGTCCCCGCGAGCGGGAAACGATTTACAAAGGCCAGGCCGAGTACGCCACGCAGCTGCTTCCGCCGACACAGAACGGCCACAGCAAGGGCCTCAACCTGCGCCCGCCGTACGATCCGCCGCTCGCTCGCGCCCTGCTCGACCGCTTTGGCTACAAGGATTGCGACGGTGATGGCTACCGCGAGGCCCCGGGCTGCAAACCGCTGGTCTTCACGCGCTCCAATCCGACCGACAGCAAGTCCCGCGAGCAGGACGAAATCTGGAAGCAGAGCATGGACGCCATTGGCATCCGCGTGCAGTTCTTCAACCAGAAGTGGCCCGACCTGATCGAGATGTCGCGCACCGGCAAGCTGCAATCCTGGGGCTGGGGCTGGATTTCGAGCGGCCCCGGCGGTGATGGCTACCCGAGCCTGCTGGTGTCGCGCAACATCAACGCGATCAATGACATGCAGTTCCGCGACCCGGAATACGACCGCCTCTACGACCTCGCGCAGACCAAACCGCTCGGCCCGCAACGCACGGCGATCTACGAGGCGCTGTCACGCATGGCCGCAGCGCAGTCGGTGCTCGACTTCGGTTTCCACACCTACGCCAACGATGTCTCCCACCCCTGGCTCAAGAATTACGTGCGGCATCCGTTCTGGCGTACGCCCTGGAAATACGTGGATATCGACGTTGACCAGCGCATGAAGGCAGCGTCCGGCACAGTTTCGCGATAATCAGCGCTTCGATTTCCCCGGAAACGCTGAAGTATGAAGCGAATTCTTTTTGCGTGCGCGGCTGCGCTGGCCCTTGCCGTACCGTCCCACGCCACGGATATGACGAAGACAATCCGTATTGCCTTCAACGTCGATGTCACTGGCTTTGATCCGCAGGCGACCAACGACCTGTATTCAGGCCATGTCAATAATGCGATCTTCGACAACCTCTTCGAGTTTGACTACTACGTTCGTCCGGCGCGGCTGCGCCCGGTGCTGGCCGAGGCGATGCCGGAAATTTCCGCCGACGGATTGACCTGGAAAATTCGTATTCGCAAGGGTGCTTTCTTCGCTGACGATCCGGCGTTCAAGGGAAAGAAGCGTGAACTGACGGCAGATGACCTCATCTATTCGTGGAAGCGCATGCTCGACCCGAAAATGGCGTCACCCAACCTCTGGCATATCGACGGAAAAGTCATTGGTGGCGATGAGCTGGTCGCTGAAGCGAAGAAAACCGGCAAGTTCGACTACGACAAACCCATCGAGGGCCTCAAAGCGCTTGATCGCTACACCGTCCAGATGAAGCTCACGCGGCCGGACTACGTGTTGACGGAGCTGATGCAGCAGTACAACTGGTCACCCGTAGCCCGCGAAGTAGTCGAGGCGTATCGCGATCCGGGTGGTCGCATCATGAACAACCCGGTCGGCGTTGGCCCGTACGTCATCAAGCAGTGGATCAAGGGCAACAAGGTCATCCTGACCAAGAATCCGAACTACTCTCGCAAGTACCCGTTGACTGAGGGCGAGACGGCCGAGGACAAAGCGATCATCGCCGCCAATCAGGGCAAGGAAATGCCGCTGGTGGGCAACGTGGAAATCAGCATCATTGAAGAAGCAAATCCGCGCTTGCTCACCTTCAAATCGGGTGGGCTCGACTATGAATTTGTCGGGCAGGATTTGATCGGCAATGTGGTGCGCGACGGCAAGCTTGCACCTGAGTTCGCCGACAAGGGGGTTCGCCATCAACGTGCGCTGGATCCCGCATTGGCCTTTGACTACTTCAACATGGAAGACCCGGTCGTCGGCGGCTACACGCCAGACAAAATCGCTCTGCGGCGCGCAATCATCATGGCGTACCCGATCGACGATTACGTCCGCATCGTGTTCCG
>CAYMSY010000614.1:0-1449 GCA_964393195.1 uncultured Alcaligenaceae bacterium
AGCGGGGTGCAGGGGCTAGCCTTTTTGGTTACTTTTTGGGCAATGCCAAAAAGTAGGTCGGCTGTCGGGCCGAGTCCCGACTTGGTGGCTAATGCAACCATCCCCCTCGCCCTAACCCTCTCCCGCGAGGGGAGAGGGGATTGATTTGCGCTTCGCGTGGTTTCACCTTCTGGATCCCCGGCTGCGCCGAGGATGACGGCAGATAGTGTGTCGCGTTGCATCACTCAATCGGTGGTTACTGATTCACCGGCGATTCCGGATCCAGCAGCAGCGCCATGACATCCTTGATCTGCGCTTCGGTCAGGATGCCGGCGTCGCCGAACCTGGGCATGTTGGCGCAGGCGTTGAACGAATGGCTGTTCCAGATGCGCGCCCAGGTGTATTTCACGATGGGCTCGGTCTGACCGCGCAGCTTGCCGTAATTGGTCAGCGACGGGCCGATGTTGCCGTGGGCAATTTCTTTCTTGTCGATCTGGTGACAGGCGTAGCAGTTGCCGCCCGCGACCGCATTCGGTGCGTCGGAGAATTGCAGGCCGCGGCCGTTCTGCGCAATGGCTTCGCCGCGTTTCCAGTCGCCGAGATATTTACCGTCCGCCGGGTATTTCACTGACGCCAGCGCGGCGGCTTGCAACTGTTCGCGCACTTTTTCATCGAGCGGTTTGCCGCTGCGCGAGGCCTCGGTACAGGCTTGCTGCAACGGCGTCTGGTCGAGACGCGTGAGGCGCGCCGAAGGTGAATCCTTGAACGACGCCTTGAGCAACGCGACGACCTCGGCATCGGTGGGTGCTTTGGCCGTCGGCGCCGGAGCCATGGCAGCGCATCCGGCCAGCACGGCGACCGTTGCCGCAACGAGACCGCTACCGATCACAATTTTCCTGTTCATGATGTTTTCTCGCTGGTCCGGTTAACGCTTGATTGCGGGGGCATCCATCACGCCGTCCTTGCCCTTGACACCCATGTAGGTGATCAGGTCGATGGACGCCGGCGACAGGAACTCAAGCTCGGGCAGACGCTGCTGACGGAAGCAGTCGAGCAACCGCCACTGCATCGTGCGCATCGCGCCCTGGCTCACGCGATACGCGGGCCAGGTCGTGAAGGCGCGTTGCGCGTTGTCGGCCTTCTGGAAATTCGGCAAATCCTGCAGGCGAATACGCTGACCGTCGACACCGTGACAGGTGGCGCAGGCAAAGTCGTAAGGGCCGCCTTTGAAGAAGAACATTTTTTCGCCGCGCAGATAGGACTCCTGCTCTTTCGGGTGGCTCTGCGGGAGGTTCACTTTGGCACCGCGCGACTGACCGACGACGTACGCAGTAAGCGCTTCATGGTCAGTCTGGCGCTCAGACTGGTTCAGCGAATGCGGGCGCTTGGTGAGCTCCGCCATGGTGAAGCCCTGCAGCGTGACTTCGCAGTGCACGATGCGAGATTCGAGATCCATGACGCGATCAACAT
>CAYMSY010000614.1:1459-2060 GCA_964393195.1 uncultured Alcaligenaceae bacterium
CCCGCGACTTTGCCCGCACCGAGACCGAGATCGCAGCTTTCAAGCGAAGCGTTCTTCGGGCCACGCTTCTGCTTCCACAGGTCTTCGCCGCGCATTTCGAGCAGCTCTGCAGGGTTGCCGTCTGCCAGCAACTGGCGATAGCGCTCGATTTCCTTTTGTGCGTCCTGCGCCACGAGTGGCAAGGCAGATGCTGCCAGCAGCGCCGCAAGCAATTTCGCTTTCATGTGTTCTCCTCCGGCAAAAAACAAAACGGCGGAGTGTTCCGCCGCAAGTCACACAAGTCTACGAAATGACGGCTTCGTCAGTCCGCTTGTCGCCCTTGTTGTCAGTCCAGGTGACGATGACCTTGTCGCCCTTGGCGCCACCCTTGAAGCTGAAATTCATCACGGGGTTTTGCGACACCGCCGGGCCGAACTGCGCCGACAGCACGGTCTTGCCGTTCCACGTCGCGGTTACGGTCTGGATGTGGTGCGCCGGGATGGTGTTGCCCGCGCTGTCCTTGCGCTGACCGGTCTCCATGATGTGCGCCATGAGCACACGAACCTCAGTGATACCACCGTCTTTAAGCTGGGCGCGAATGCGCATCGGATCTGCCATGATT
>CAYMSY010000615.1:0-2058 GCA_964393195.1 uncultured Alcaligenaceae bacterium
AACGCGGTGACGCTTTCGTCTCGTGCCCGCTGTCGAATCTCGTACTCGGCGGCTCGAAAACCATTGGTGACATCTCGGTCGCCTACGATGGTCTCGGCAAGTACGGCATCAAGCGCGTGAAGGGCGAGGCCACGGGTTTTGATCCCGACAAGAGAACCCTGTCGCTCGCCGATGGCACGGCGCTGCCGTATGACCGCCTGATCCTGTCACCAGGCATTGATTTCATGCTGGAGTCGCTGCCGGGGCTCGCGAGTGCGGAGGCACGCGCGAAGGTGCTTGCGGCCTGGAAGGCGGGCCCGGAAACAGTCGCGCTGCGTAATCAGCTCACCGCGATGGCTGACGGCGGCGTCTACGCGATTCACATTCCGAAGGCACCGTTCCGCTGCCCGCCGGGCCCCTATGAGCGCGCCTGCCAGGTCGCATGGTATTTCCAGCAGGCGAAGCCGAAGTCGAAAGTGCTGATCCTTGACGCCAATGAAGACGTGGTGTCGAAGAAAGGGCTTTTCACGAAGGCCTGGGGCGGCCAGTTCAAGGGCCTGATCGAGTACCGCAACAACCAGGAAATCCAGGACGTCGACGCGAAGACGAACACGCTCAAGATGACATTTGGCGAAGACGTGAAGGCCGACGTATTAAACGTGCTGCCGCCGATGCGCGCAGGCACGATCGCGACGGCGAACGGCCTCAACAATTCAAACAAGCGCTGGTGTCAGGTCGACTGGCTGACGTATGAATCAACTGCCGTGAAGAATGTGCACATCCTCGGCGACGCATTGCAGATCGCGCCGCTGATGCCGAAGTCCGGTCACATGGCCAATCAGCACGGTAAAGTCTGTGCTGCGGCCGTCGTTGCGCTGCTCACCGGTGACACCGTGAATCAAACGCCAATGGTCGCCAACACCTGCTACAGCTTCATCGACGACAAGAACGTGGTTCACGTTGCGTCCGTGCATCGTTACGACGTGGCGCAAAAGACAATGCTGGTGGTCGCGGGCTCGGGTGGGCTGTCCACAGAGGCCAATCGCACCGAAGGCATCTTTGCGAATAGCTGGGCGCGCAATATCTGGGCAGACATGTTGACCTGATTCGCAATTTTCCGGCGACGAAAGCCCGCGCACGAAAGTGCCGGGCTTTTTTGTTGCGCGTTTGCGACAACCTCCATGTTGTCCTGGCAGGCGCCGATTCCGCGTCACTTTGGGGCATTTCCAAAAAATAGTTCCGGTCGTGAAATTGCCACGAAATCAGCTCACTTCAAGAGCTTTGTGGAATCGCTTGAATTTGCATGTCTTTTTCCATTTTGTGCATTGCACGGAATGCGTTTTCAATTGTTGCGCCGCCGCAGGTAGAAGCCATTTTCGAGGGGTGGAATCTTTCATGGAATGAAAATGCTTTGCAAACCATTGTTTTATAGGGCTTTTTTGATATTGATCGTGCAAGTTCTATAAAAATCACATATGCTGCTAAGCAACAACAAGATGTTCAGAGCTTTTCCATTCAATGGAATGGCTGCAATAAAGAGGAACGTAAGTTTTCACGAAAGGCAACCCACCATGAGTCAATCTTCAACCGTCCAATCGAAAATGGCAGCAGCCACCACGGCCCTCGAAAAAGAGTGGGCCACCAATCCGCGCTGGAAAGGCATCAAGCGCAACTACAGCGCCGCTGACGTCGTGCGCCTGCGTGGCACCGCCAACGTCGAGCACACGCTCGCCAAGAAGGGCGCGGAAAAACTCTGGAACCTCGTCAACAATGAACCCTTCGTCAACTCGCTGGGCGCGCTGACCGGCAACCAGGCGATGCAGCAGGTCAAGGCCGGACTGAAGGCGATCTACCTGTCGGGCTGGCAAGTCGCAGGTGACGCCAACCTCGCGGGCGAGATGTACCCGGATCAATCGCTGTATCCGGCCAACTCGGTGCCGTCCGTGGTTCGCCGCATCAACAACACGCTGATGCGCGCCGACCAGATCCAGTGGATGGAAGGCAAGGACGACGTCGACTTCATGGCGCCGATCGTGGCCGATGCCGAAGCTGGCTTCGGCGGTGTGCTCAACGCGTTCG
>CAYMSY010000616.1:0-2054 GCA_964393195.1 uncultured Alcaligenaceae bacterium
GGTCCGCCTGCCAGACCTGGCGTCCCGTCTGTCCGCCACGCCGGTATTCACGAGCGAAGAGCCTGCTGATACTTTGGCCAGAATGCTGCTTGAAAAGCAGTTTGCGCGTCGTGGATTGCAGATCACGCCTGAAACAACCGCCTATATCGCCAGCCGAATCGAACGGAGCTATATTGCCCTGATGCGGATTGTGGACGCCATCGACACTGTCGCACTTTCGCAACATCGTGCTGTTACAACGCGGTTGGCGCGTGCCGTTCTTGAGGAACAGCACCTGATGGATGAAACGGACTAAGGCGTACATGCTCAACGAACTGGAAAAGAACGAAAAAGCCGAAGCGCTGGAGACATCCTCTGGCGATTCCGGCGTGCGTTACTTCAACCGCGAATTGAGCTGGCTCGCCTTCAACCAGCGCGTGCTCGAAGAATCGCAGAATCAGGCGCATCCCTTGCTGGAGCGCTTGCGGTTCCTTTCGATCTCGGGAACCAATCTCGACGAGTTCTTCATGGTGCGTGTGGCTGGTCTAAAAGGGCAGCAATTACAACATATTGAAGAGCGAAGCGTAGATGGCATGACACCAACGCAGCAGCTCGAAGCGATTGCCCGTGATGCAGACGCACTCATGGCTGCCCAGCAGGCGCAATGGGCGCGCCTTTCCTCCGAGCTCAGCGATTCCGGAATCAGTGTCCTTGATGAAGAGGCGATTCAGGGGGAGGTTGCGACGTCCCTAGAGAAGCATTTCCGCGAACAGATTTTCCCGGTCCTGACGCCGCAAGCGCTCGATCCGGCGCATCCGTTCCCGTTCATCCCGAATCAGGGCTTGAGCATGCTGCTCGATCTGCGGCGCATTTCAGATGGGGAGCCGATACGGGAGCTCGTCATGATTCCATCGTCCCTGCCGCGTTTTGTCCGGATACCGGGCCGCAAGGCGCGTTATGTGACGATGGAGACACTTCTGAGGCGTTTCACGGGCCTGCTTTTCCCGGGCTATGAGGTTCTGGGCGCAGGTGCGTTCCGGATCATCCGGGACAGCGATATTGAAATCGAGGAAGAAGCCGAAGATCTGGTTCGCTATTTCCGCAGTGCCATCAAGCGCCGGCGGCGGGGCAGGGTGATTCGCCTCGAAGTTGAAACCGGCATGCCCGAGCAGCTGGAAGCCGTCGTGAAGAATGAATTTGGCGGAAACGACGCGATTATTTCGGAAACGGGCGGGTTTCTGGGAATCGGGGATCTGGCGCAGCTGGTTGATGAAGACCGGCCAGACCTGAAGTTCACGCCCTACACGCCACGCTTTCCTGAGCGCATCCGAGAGCATGACGGCGATTGCTTTGCGGCAATTTCAGCCAAGGATATTCTTGTCCACCATCCCTATGAGGCCTTTGATGTCGTCCTTGCCTTCCTGAGCCAGGCGGCGGCCGACCCCGATGTCGTGGCGATCAAGCAGACGCTTTACCGTGCGGGCAAGCAATCCGCCGTGATCGCCGCGCTGATCGCCGCGGCGGAGGCTGGCAAGGCCGTGACTGCCGTTGTGGAATTGAAAGCCCGGTTTGACGAAGAGCAGAACCTTTTGTGGGCCAACCAGTTGGAACGCGCAGGCGTGCAGGTGGTCTATGGATTCATCGACTGGAAGACTCACGCGAAGATTTCGATGGTGGTGCGGCGCGAAAACGGAAAATACCGGACCTATTGTCACTTCGGCACGGGCAATTATCACCCGGTAACAGCGCGTATTTATACCGATCTGAGCTTCTTTACGGCTGACCCGCGTGCGGGTCGGGATGCGGCGCAGATCTTCAACTACATCACGGGATATGTGGAGCCGTCAAAGCTCGAAATGCTGAGCATGAGCCCGAGAAACCTCCGGTCGTCGCTGTTTGAATTGATCGACAAGGAAATCGCGAACGAACGCGCGGGCAGGAAATCGGGCATCTGGGCGAAATTCAACTCGCTGGTCGATCCGGCGATGATCGAGAAACTGTATGAGGCGAGCAATGCGGGCGTGCCCATTGATCTCGTCGTGCGCGGAATCTGCTGTCTGAGGCCTGGTGTTCCG
>CAYMSY010000617.1:0-2048 GCA_964393195.1 uncultured Alcaligenaceae bacterium
CATTCAAAATTGCCTCGCAAGCCCTTTTCAGACGTCATTTGAATAAAAAGTCGTCGTCATGTTTCGCCAGTTCGGATACAGTTAATCGACGCCGCGCGGGCGGCGTGTTGATGGACAGATTCAATGACACATGCTCGATTTCGCACCACGTTGCACAACGCCCAGCGAGGTTCTGCCGGACGCTGCGCGATAAAGCCGCGCAGCGCCGGTGAACTCAAACGTTAGGTACAAACCAAGTGTCGCGCTTCGGAACGATTGTCGCTGGTCAATATGCTCAGGAATTGCCTGCCTTCGCTGGTCATGCTGAAGCCGAAGAAGCATTGTTCGCGCAGCGTGACATTGGGTTGCAAGAAATACACACGCAAAGAGGCTTGGCCGAAAAACTGGATTACTCGCCCGAGAGCCTAAAGATGCTTGAGCGTTGGTTCTTCGAGAACGGGCAGCCCGCTACAACAACTGCGGGTTTTTCCATGCCGCACGCTATCGCTTTCTACTACGGAGAGGTACTGTGTCGGACAGGGGGCTTTCGGTGGGTTGTTCAAGAGTTCGCCTTTGCTAAAGGCCGCTATGAAATCGGAGTTCATCGCCCGTTATTGGCAGTCATGCTTACAAAAGGAAAGAAGTTGCAGTCCGCTGGGAACAGGCGAATGCAGTCACTGTGGCGTGAGTTTCAGAACTATGCACCCTAACTCGGCGTATATGGACTTCCCGCGAAAGGCAGGAGACTGATCGATAGGTGTGGCGAACAGGAAGTGCTTGCAGTCGTATACCCGGTAACCGTGATGAGCTCGAGCGTCGCCCGTTAACTCTGCGTCAAGCCGCACGACAATCTATGTCACCATAGCGGTCGATTTGACTGGTGCCCCAAGTGCAGAAAGAAGGTACGACCATGCGAGCGCTTTTTTCCATTGTCCTCCTGCTGCTTCTCGGCGCTTGCGCGTCGGTGCCAACCGATGGGCGGGCAACGAGAGATCAAATCGAGGCGGCAACCAAAGCCTGGCAGGAGGCGTACGACAGCCGGGATCCCAGGAATATTGTTGCCATGTATGACACGGAAGCCGTGCTCTGGGGAACCACTGCCAAGACGATTGCCCCGAGCCCATCGGCCGTTTGGGAATACTTCAAAAATGCTGCGTCACGGCCGAACGCGCGCGTAGTCATCGGTGAGCAACACATTCGCGTCTACGCCGAAACGGCCTTTAGCTCCGGCTACTACACCTTCACGGATGTTCGCGATGGTCAGGTGGTGCCTCGGCCCGCACGCTTTACCCTGGTGTTTCACAACAAGGCGGGCAAGTGGCTGGTCGTTGCCCACCACTCCTCGGCAATGCCCTGAGCGCGTTCGCGCACTGGTAGCCGTCGGTTATTTCCTGTCTTGAGACGCGAGGTACGCCATGATCCAACGCGAACGCCTCACCGCCAGCCTCGAAGGCAACTTCGTTGTCTTCCTCATCGGCATGCGCATCAACCGGCCGTGGAAGCTGCATCGCTGGTTGCCGATCACGCGAGCGATGCCGCGCATGCTGGCCGAGCTTGAGGCGCATCCGGAGCTGGGCATGCTGGGCGGCGAAATGTGGTTTGGCCGGACCACGATCCTGGTTCAATATTGGCGCAGCATGGAACAGTTGTTCGCCTACGCCACCAACCGTGAGGCTGAACACCTTCCGGCCTGGCGGCATTTCAATAAAGCGGTCGCGGAGACCGGCGACGTGGGCGTCTGGCACGAGACCTACTCGGTATCTCCCGGCACTTACGAGAATATTTACGTCAACATGCCGCCGTTCGGGTTGGGCAAAGTGGGTACGCTGGTTCCGGCGTCCGGCACGCTGAGCGCCGCGCATGGCCGCGTCGAGGCGAGCGGCAAGCGCGCGCCCTGAGCGTTCGCGCACGCGGTCACGTGCACGACCGGTATCGCGGCCATCGGCGCGACGGACCGTGCGGATGGCGGCCTGATGCGGTGGCTACGGTGTCAGCGCGCCGAGGTAGGCCTCGATGGTGGAGGCGCTGCTTCGGGTGGGGCTGGCGCCGATCGCACCGTTGATCAACGC
>CAYMSY010000618.1:0-2043 GCA_964393195.1 uncultured Alcaligenaceae bacterium
ACAACACAATGCGGAAACCGTCGCCCCAGCCTGCCTCCTTCAGTAGTGCCTGCGCTTTGGCGAGATCAAACGCGTCGGCCTTGAGCTTCTGGTTGGTGCCGGGATAGGTCAGCGGCAACAGTTGCGACGCGGGCACCGCACTGCCTTCCATCAGTCGCTCGGCGATGGCGTTGCGGTTGATGGCAAGTGACAACGCCTTGCGCACGCGTGGATCTTTCAACGGATTCTTTGCGAGCGGCTTGCCGTCTTTCGCGGTCACATTCGGCGACACGTCGCGCGCTGAGTCGAGAGCGATGTAATGCACGAGCCCGGCCGCACCCTTGGTCAACGTGAAGCGTTTGTCATTGCGCAGGCGCGGCAGGTCGGCAATGGCCGGCAAATCAATCGCGTCGACTTCGCCCGAAAGCAGTGCCGCCATGCGCGTCGGGTCTTTCGCGATGACTTTCTCGGTGACCTTCGCCCAGTGTTGTTTGCTCCCCCAATACGCTTCGTTGCGCGCCAGCACGAGGCGATCGCCGTTGAACCATTCCGTGACCTTGTACGGCCCGGTACCGATAGCGGCCTTGGTTGAATTGAAATCGGCAGTGGTCGCGCCCTTGGCGATCTTCGCGGGCACGATCAACACGCGAGCCAGTTCGAATGCGAGCTTCGGATTCGGCGTTTTCGTCTTGATGACGAGCGTGTCGTCGCCCTGTTTCGTGATGCTGGCGATGCCACGTACGAATTGCGCAAACGAATTCGGCGAGTTCGGTACATTGGGCACGCGCTCGTAGGTGGCGATCACGTCGTCGGCGCTGAAGTCACTGCCGTCGTGAAACTTCACGCCCTTGCGCAGCTTGAATTCCCAGGTCGTATCGTTGACGATCTTCCAGCTTGTTGCGAGTGCGGGTTGCAGTTTCTGGTTTTCGTCGTTGAAAACGAGCGCCTCATAAATCGTCGAATGTGACGATCCGGTCGGGAAAGCATTGAAGAAATGCGGGTCGAGCGTGTTGAGTTCGAGCTTGGTGCCGAGGGTCAGTGTTTGTGCGCCTAGCGTGCAGGATAGAAACGCGAGGAGGACGGTAAGGGTTCGAGCCTTCATAATTTCTCTTCTGTGCACTGCAAACAATGCAGGAGCGGCTCCGCCGCGACCAGTGATAGTCAGCAGCGGGTCGCGGCAGAGCCGCTCCTACAAGAACGTTAGAAAGTTACACGATTCACCATGAACACCGCACAAAAAATTCCACGTATCGCCATCGGCAGCTTCATGCTCGAATCAAACGCGCATTCACCGGTGTCGACGCGGGACGAATTTGTGCAGAACGTGTTGATCGAACCGGAACATCTGCTCGCCGATCTCGCGAGCGCACATCCGCGCTCACCGGGCTGCCTGGCCGGTTTTTACGACGAGATGCAAGGACTCGGGGCATGGATGCCGATTCCCATGATCGCAGCGGCGGTGGGTGCGAGCGGTCCAATCGATCAGCCGTGGTTTGACGCCATCGTCGCCTCGATGGTCGCCTCACTCCGGCAGGCGCTTGCGGACGGGCCGCTCGACGCCGTGTTCCTGTCGCTACACGGTGCCGCCATCGCCACGGTCGAACCCGACCCGGACGGCGTGCTGCTCGCAGCGGTCCGCGCCGTGGTTGGAGACGCGGTGCCGATACTCGCGACGCTGGACCTGCACGGCAATGTGTCCAGCGCGATGGTCAAGCATGCGGACTATCTTTCCGCCTATCTCACGAACCCGCACGTAGACACGCACGAGCGCGGCGGCGAGTGTGCACGCGCATTACGTGACGCGCTCGCAAGTGGCGTGCGCTGGCATCGCGCGTTCGTGAAGCTGCCGTTTATCCCGCCGTCAGTGACGCAAAACACCGAGCGCAAACCCGGCGCGAATACGCCGTATGGTGACATCATTCATTTCGGCCAGAGTCTCATCCAAGTTCCATGTAGCGGCTAAACCACCACGGCTCGTCTCTCTATAGCACTCTTCAATATCGATGCCCGTAAGCTTCATGGTAAGAATGACTTCATCAAACGAGCTATAAAAATGTTTCAACA
>CAYMSY010000619.1:0-2039 GCA_964393195.1 uncultured Alcaligenaceae bacterium
TCTCGAAGAACATCGCCTCCTTGGCCTTGGTGTAGTCGTCCCACTTGTCGAGCGATGCCTTGTCGATCGGGCTCAGTTTCCATTGCTTGAGCGGATGGTTTTCACGTTCCTTGAAACGGCGCCGCTGCTCCTTGCGGCTGACCGAGAACCAGAACTTGAAGAGGTGAACGCCGCTTCGCACCAGATGGCGCTCAAACTCCGGCGCCTGTCGCATGAACTCTTGATACTGCTCGTCGGTGCAGAACCCCATCACGCGCTCGACACCGGCGCGGTTGTACCAGGAGCGGTCAAACAGAACGATCTCGCCGGCGGTCGGCAGGTGCTGCACATAGCGCTGGAAGTACCACTGCCCGGCCTCGGTTGGCGTTGGCTTTTCCAGCGCCACGACGCGTGCACCGCGAGGGTTCAGGTGTTCCATGAAACGCTTGATGGTGCCGCCCTTGCCGGCGGCGTCACGCCCCTCAAACAGGATCACCACGCGCTGCCCCGTGGCTTTCACCCAGGCCTGCAGCTTGAGCAGTTCAACCTGTAGCCGGTACTTCTGCTGCTCGTAGTTCCGCCGCAGCATGAGGTTCTTGTAGGGATAGCCACCGTCACGCCAGTTCTCGGCGAGTTCTTCGTCGGGATTGAGTTTCGCAATGCTTGCGCCCGTGCGGTCGGACCCGAGCAGCCGATGCTGAATCGCCCTCAGGTCGTCGTTCGATGCCCCCTCAAGCAGCGCCCTCAGTGCCCGGGCTTTGTCGCGACCACTCTGTTTGTCATCAATGACGGACTGTACCGCAGCGAGTTGCGCGCCTTCGGCCGCTTTCCCGGCCTCGCGTATGGCATAAGCCTCCAGGGCGTCGGGCCGCATCCGCGGCGCCGTATCGCCTCGGGCCGCCGCGCGAACGCCACGGATACGAGTGGCGGCTGGCTTTGTCGCGGCGGCTGTTTTCGCCGTACGTGCAGTGGCAGAGGATGGGTTGGAACGACGTTTGGGGCTGGCGGCCATGCGCACTCCTGAAAAGCCTGCAAAGCCGGTCAGTGTGCGACTGTGCGTCAGTGCCTGCGTTGACCTGAGTCAAGGCGGCGCCGCACCTGCCGGGGATTCAGTGTTTGCCGATCCGGTACAGCGCTGCTTCACCCCATGCATGCCAGGCACCGGGGCGCGTGCGAATGGCGGATTCAAGAACGTTGACTGCTGCCTGCAACGACTGGTTTGCGTTGTCGCTGACGATTGAGGTCACCGACAGGGTGGGTTGCAGCGTGACCGGGTCCCACTGGCCGATGAAGGCGTGGATGGGTAGCTGTTTTCGTACCGCCAGTTCAATGAGGCTTGGCGGAAAGTACGCCGTGCTGCCGAGAAACTGCACCGCTGCCGTGCGGTCCACCAGCGGCGGCGGCAGGTCAATGAGACCAAGCACGCTGGTGTCCTGTTTCCAGGTTTTCATTACCGTTCGCGCGGCACCACCCCAGTCGGTGTAAATCAGTGGCGCGCCACACACACGTTCAATCGCCTTCATGCGCAGGGTGCCGAACCACAGCACCACGCGCTCCGACCAGTTGCTGGCGTCGGGGCCACGTTGCATCACGATTGAGATGCGTTTGCCTTGCGCGCGCAGATAGCGCGTGAGCCACCAACCGCCGCCGTAGTGAAAGGTTACGAACAGCGCGGGCGTGGTGAGCGCTTCCGGCGCATCGATCTTCACATGCTTCGCCATCCACGCGTCCGAGCGCGTGAGCGAAACCCACATGTCGGCGTAATCGGCAACACGTGTAAACCGCAAGTCGGCTGCGGCGGACTGAGCATCGGCATCGGGCAACAGCGTGTGGATATTGGCGATCAGGGCCGCACTTTCGTGGCGGAACACGTTTGGATTGCTGCGAATCCACGCGACGAGCCGACGGCGCAGAAACATCGGCGACAAGGCAAACGCCATCGGCAGCAGCACATGGTCGCGCAGTCGCTCCCACGCCGTCGTTGGCCCGTCGGGCGTTGCGCCCATCGACACCAGCGCCGTGCCGACGAGTACGAATGCCATGCCCGCCACCATGTTGAA
>CAYMSY010000620.1:0-2033 GCA_964393195.1 uncultured Alcaligenaceae bacterium
ATGCCCCTTGTACAGCGATCAGCCAGGCCGAGACTGAACATCAGGAACTGATGATGCTGCAAAAACTACGGCTTGGGTTGATCCGACACCAGTTCCTGCCGGCGCACCGTGCCGTTTGCATCGACCACCAGGCGCAGGCGACGTTTGCCAAGATAGAACGTTACCCGTACCAATCCTGCGTCTTCCCCGGTGCCTCGTTCGCACAGCGCCTTGATCTCTCCGGACTGCCTGCGCGGCTCGACTTGGTCCGGCTCAATGCCCAACCCGTCCGCGACGATGCGCGCGTCGATCTCAATCATGTCCTCATGCAAAACGACAGGTATCGCGATCATTCGTACCCACCTTTGCCGACAGAGGAAACTTCGACGCTTGAAGACCAGTACAGCCCACAAACCGCCACGCGACACTGATCCATGTCAAGCACGCCCATGGTGGCCCGAATTGAAATGCGCCAGCGTGTGGCGACCCATTGCGAGCGGCCATTGCCTGCGAGGCTCGCGTGAAACGATATCGAGCGGCACTGTGCATTCGCCTCCCGGAATAGTCATGGTCAACGCCGGGAAACGTTTACGTCACCAGGTACACACCACCGCCACGGCAGTTCCGTCGCTTTGCTGATGCCGATCCGGGCGCTTTGGATTGGCGCGTCGGGAGGTAAGCGCCCATCATTGATGATGGTGAAACCAGCGTCGGCCGCGACCAAATCGATGCCGTTATGGATGCCCGCAATTCCCATGGCTTGGGTCAAGCGGCCCGGGCCACTGCAAAGCTCCCTATCCTGCTTGGCCTTGGGGCGCTCGATGCGCATTTTCTCCAGGCCGCTCAGTGGCTCCAGCGCGCGCAACAGCACACCCGAGCCCTCCCCTTCCTCGCCGCAAACGGCGTTGCAGCACCAATGCATGCCATAAGTGAAATAGACATACAGGTGGCCGGCGCGACCAAACATGGTTGCATTTCGTTGGGTTTTTCCGCGAAACGTGTGTGCTGCGGGGTCGACCGGGCCGCAGTACGCTTCCACTTCCACAATCCGGCCACTGCGCCCGTCTGAGGAAAGCAGCACTTTGTTCAACAACTCCGGCGCGACCGCGCGTGGGTCCCGATGGTAAAACGACCGTGGCAGAACATCTGTTGGCGGCCAATTTGCGTTCAAGCCAAAGAGTCCGCGCATCACAGCGCGCCCACGGCTGGCGTCCTGACGCCCATCTTGCACCGGTCGTTACGCACTCACGGCATAGCTCAATTGGCCATCCACGATGTTCGCCGGCGCAGTCCACGGATGCTCGACCACGGTTCTTGGTCCCATGACATGCAATACCTTTACGCCACGCGCTTTGAGCGCATCTGCGACCATTGACCGATGGCAGCGCCACCACACCGCTTCTGCGCACATCATCGCAATACGCTGTTGCTGCGCCAATTCAAGCAATGCGTGCAGCCCTTCTGAAACTGCCGCTGCTTGCATGTCGTCGGCATAGCCGCGAAACGACGCATTTCGCCACACCCCATTGACCGAATCGGCGCGAGCTTTGCGACGCCCGCCCAACGCCTGAAACCAATGATAGCCCAGGCCATGCTGGGTCAATGATTCACGCAGCGCTTCCTGTCCAAACTGTGGATAGTGCCTCGATCCCGGATGGCTGCGAACATCGGCAATCGCCTCGATTGCGTTCTCATCAAGGAGCGCGAGAAACTCGTCGAGCGAACGCGTCGAGTGACCGATGGTCCAGATCGTTGTTTCGAGACTCATCAGGGGTGTAAATCCTCGAAGTCAGCGTCGACTGAACGCGACAGGATGACGGATGGAATCCTCATTTTATCTTGTGCAGCGCACTGCCCTTGTGCGCAGCGATATGATCAGAGACGTCGCTCTTGATCTCATACTGCGGGTCGTCCTTCGTCGCGCGATGGGTATGGCCCTTGTAATCAAAATCGCGCGTATGGACCTTGACGATCCTGCCCTGCACATGACCGGCCTCGGAACTCCAAGCAACATGATTGCCAACTTCAAACTTCATGATGGCCGCCAAGATCGT
>CAYMSY010000621.1:0-2032 GCA_964393195.1 uncultured Alcaligenaceae bacterium
AGCATGATGTCGTTGCAGCCGGATACTTCGCGACAGCGCAACGCGTCGGCGACGGTCCAGATTTCGCCGTTGGCAATCACCGGAATCGTCACCACCGAGCGCACATCGGCGATGCGCTCCCAGTAGGCCGGCGGGCGATAGCCATGTGCCTTGGTTCGTGCGTGCACGACCAGCTCGCTGGCGCCGGCGCCCTCAATGGCCTGTGCGCATTCCTCAGCGCGGGTGTCATCATTGAAACCGAGCCGCATCTTCGCCGACACCGGCACCTGCGCCGGCACGGCGCGACGCACGGCGGACACGATGCGGGCAACGAGTTCCGGATCATCAAGCAGCATGGCGCCACCGCCGTGACGATTGACAATTTTCGCGGGACAACCGAAGTTGAGATCGATCCCGGCGGGGCCTAACTCCGCGAAACGCGCGGCGTTTTCAGCAAGGCACACTGGATCGGAGCCGAGCAACTGCCCGCGCACCGGTACACCGGCAAACGTACGTCCACCGTTCGTCAGCTCTGGCATCACCCGTACGAACGCGCGGTTCGGCAGCAGCGTTCCGCTCACACGAATGAACTCGGAGACGCAGCGGTCGACGCCACCAACGCGCGTCAGGATGTCGCGCAACACGAAGTCGAGCAGTCCCTCCATCGGCGCCAGCAGAATGCGGCCGCCTTCCGTGGCGTTCATGCCCATTGTCTGCGTCAGCCAGTCTGCGCGATGAGCCACTGACCTTCCGGCACATCGTCGCCCAGCGTGATCTCACCGCGACGGATACGGGTAACGTCTGCTGACAGTCGCAGCGCGCTGCAAATGGATGAAAGCTGTCCCTTGCCCAGCGATGACGTGACAAGTATCAGCCCCGACGGCCCGGCGTGCTCGATCCGCGCTGTCTGATTCATCGACGCCAGTTCAGCCACGATTCTTTCGCCTGCGTCGACCGGTGGCGGAACGGAAAAGTCAACACGCCAGGCCTCATCGACATCCGCCGCCGCGAGCCGCCGTGCCAGCGCCGTGTCGGTGGTAAACACGACCAGTCCCGCTTCATTCACCGAAAGCCGGCCCGCCACGCGCAAGCCATAGGTCGAGAATTCCGGCGGCTGGCCGAGCCCGCAAAAGTTGTCGGCTACCAGCAGGCTCATGGCGCGCGCGCCACCGGTTTCATCCGGCGCCGAGACGAAGCCCCGTGGTTTGTTGAGAATGACGGTGAAGGCGTCATTGAGCTGTGCCTTCGCTTCCGGCGACAACACGATCACCGCATCCGGCAGGGCGCGACCACCGGGCTCGGCGACACGCCCGTCGACACTGATCCAGCCGCGCTCAATCATGCGGTCGGCTTCGCTGCGCGACGCGATGCCGCGCTGTGCGAGGATCTTCGAGATACGGATAGGCTCAGTGGGAATGGACAAAACGGCTTCTTTGAATGATTGCGGGACGCGTCAGCAGGGTCTGGCGCCGACTATGGATAAGCGCTACGACTTTTTCGCCGCAAGCTTCTGAAAAAACTCGGCAACGCCCGCCTCTCCCATCTTGCGTGCATCCGCCAGCTCGCCGCCATTGGTTGCGTAGACCAGCTGATTGGCAGGCGTCGTAATCACGATGGAAGGAATGCCTTTTTTGATGACGTCACCGTACGGTTTGACAACGTCGAGATTCTTGTTGAAACGGCCGACGTCGACCTTGACGATGACATAGTTCGCATCCAGCAGCGCCTTCATCGCCGGTTTCTTGAACTCACCGTCGAGCATCTTGCAGTCGCCGCACCAGTTGGCACCGAATACGATCATTACTTTTCTGTTGTCGGCCTTCGCCTTCGCGAGCGCCTGTGCAACCTGCGCCTGCGCATCGGCAGATTCATCGTAGACGGGGACATCGGCGCCGTGAGCGAACACGCTCAGGCTTGCGGCAAGCAGAAAGGTGAAAACTGACTTCATGACAGCAAATACAGGAATGACGGAGCGCGTGAGATTACAGCAGTGGCGCACCGCACGCGATAGTTGAGATAAAGTTACGGCTGTCGCGGGTGTAGTTCAATGGTA
>CAYMSY010000622.1:0-2027 GCA_964393195.1 uncultured Alcaligenaceae bacterium
TCGCAATACGCGCGAATTTCCGCGAGTTCGCCGCGCTGGAATGCGGGCCACACCTGGCTGCCGTCCATGCCAAGCTTTCCGGGAAAGCCGCAGAGCTTGGCCATTGTGTCGAGCGGTGCGTTGGCGCGCGCCTGATACATCGCCATGAAGTCCATCAGGTCGAGATGGCGTTCCTTGTAGCGGTTCAGATAATGATCGAAGCTGAACGCGCGATCATTGGCTCCAGTTTCCAGAAAGCGTGATGCGGTGACGCCGGTGATGAGCCCGCGCTGCATGAGCACGGGCAGATCAAACCCACCGCCGTTCCAGCTCACCAGATGCGGCGTCTTGCGATCAATGAGATCGAAAAATTTTTGAATGATCGCTGGCTCGTCATCGTCAAGTTCGCCTAACGTCCATATTGCGAGCTTGTCCGCGCCTTCACGAAATGCGCACGAGATCGCGCACACGCGTTGCAGGTGATGCGGCAAAAACTCGCTGCCGTTCTTGATGCGCTGCTGGGCGAAGGCCCACAGCGCAACTTCGTCGTCGCTGAGCGATGCGGGCAGATCGTGCAGACGGCGAATGCCCGGCACGTCGGGGATGGATTCGATGTCAAAAACTAGGGTGGGCAGCATCTTCACATTGTAGGAGCGGCTTTGCCGCGACCTTGATTGGTCAAGCTTCCGGTCGCGATAGCGCTGTTTCTACAGCGGCAATCGATAGCGAATCGGACCACGGATGGCAGCGCTTGGGCTGCGTGCCTCGCCGCTCTGAGTGATCGCTATCTTTCCGGCCCTAGCCAATGCGGTTCCTGCAGCGCGAACTTCGCTCATATGGGGGCGCCAATCGTCAGGCCACAACGCTCGGGCTACTTCCGACGGGCAGATAGTGCGGTCTGGCGCCCGCCCCGCGCACAGGCGCAGGATTTCGCTGGCGATATATGCCTCGTCAGTCACCGCTCAACCGCGCTCAGCCAGGGAATACGCCCGTCGACAGATAGCGATCCCCACGATCACACACGATGAACACAAACGTTGCGTTCTCCACGCCTTTCGCAAGACGCAGTGTTATCGCCAGCGCGCCGGCCGCGCTGATGCCGCAGAAGATGCCTTCCTGTACCGCCATCACGCGAGCCATTTCCTCGGCGTCGGCCTGCGAAACTTCCTCCACGCGATCAACACGCGCTTTTTTGAAAACGGCAGGGCGATACGCTTCCGGCCATTTGCGGATGCCCGCGATGCTGGAGCCATCGGTTGGCTGCGCGCCGACGATGACTATGTTTTCGTTCTGTTCCTTGAGGTAATTCGAGATGCCGGTGATGGTGCCCGTGGTGCCCATCGCGCTGACGAAATGCGTGATCTTGCCATTGGTTTGCCGCCAGATTTCCGGGCCGGTGCCAGTGTAATGAGCGAGTGGGTTGTCGGGGTTTGCGAATTGATCAAGCACCAGCCCCTTGCCCTGCTGCTGCATCTCGACCGCGAGATCGCGCGCGCCCTCGATACCTTTTTCCTTCGACACCAGTACCAGTTCCGCGCCGTACGCCTTCATGGCCTGGCGACGCTCCACCGATTGATTCTCGGGCATGATCAGCACCATCTTGTAGCCACGCATCGCCGCCACCATCGCCAGTGCGATACCGGTGTTGCCCGATGTCGCCTCAATCAGCGTGTCGCCGGGCTTGATGGTGCCGCGCCTCTCGGCCTGCACGATCATTGAGTATGCGGGCCGGTCCTTGACACTGCCTGCCGGGTTGTTCCCTTCCAGTTTGCCAAGGATTACCGTGCTGTCAGGCACGCCAAACAGCTTCGGCAGGCGTTGCAGGCGGACAAGTGGCGTGTTGCCGATGGTGGTGTCGATAGTGGGATACATGCTTGCTGAAGTGGGGGCGCTGGAGGACAACTCAAATTATCAGCGCAATTGAACTCGGCCGCAGAAATGAAAAACCCCGCCGGAGCGGGGTCTTTCTGCACTATCCGGGAGAGCTTAGGGCTTCTTCGGGGTGTCTTCTTTCTTGGCTTCAGCTTTCGGAGCATCCTTTTTGGCTG
>CAYMSY010000623.1:0-2026 GCA_964393195.1 uncultured Alcaligenaceae bacterium
GCAAAGCTAACTGAGACCAACTCAACACCTCCCGAATTGGCGGCTACGGGTTACACGTATTTTCTGGAAGCTGATGCCGCACGAGATATCCTTGAAGGACGCACCGGTGAGCTGCTGACCCAAGATCAAGCGTTGAGCCTTTTGCTTTACTACGGCGAGTTTGATGGCTTTCCGGATTGGGCGAATACGCTGCTGGCCTTTTAGCCGAGTAGCCTCGATGCAGCGTAGCGGAATCGAGGTGGGTTGATCACGGCTTCCGCGATTGCGCTTCGCTTCATCGCGGCTACCCGTTTCGCTTCTTTAACCGGCATTGGGTTGCAATTTTGGCTGGCTTACAAATGACCAAATCGCTCCTATGGTCGCGATTTGTAGCCCGGATTAGGCGCGAATCGAATCCATCTGCACCGTCTCCAAAGCATGAGCGCACTTGCCGTAATCCGGGGATCGTGGCGTTGCTCTTAACTTCGACATGGGCGACCGATATGCCTCGATTACGCTTCGCTAATCGCGGTTACAACTCGTGAACGAGAAGCCGATCCAGTAAGGGCTTAAAGCCCCATATCGGCTAATATCGACTTCATGCGTATTGTGGCGCCAAGCCCTACGCAATAGGGATTACAGCAAAAAGCTGATGCAAAAAAACGCGGGCAAGCGCCCTGCCCGCGTGGTGCTTACAGGCCGGTGGCCGTGCGTGCGCCTTTGCGTCGACGGGTCAGCGCGAGTGCGGAAAGCGCCAGCAGACCGGCGAGTGCGGCAAGTGCGCCGGCACCGGTGGTCGGCACATTGATCGGTTCCGCTGCGGCGGCGAACGACCAGTTGTACAGGGCAGCCCGCTCCTGCGGCGTCAGGTCCGAGAACGGCGGTGCGCCGACTACACCGGCAATGGTGCTGATGGCGAGCAGTTTTTCGTCGCCGATGGCGCTGACAGATTCGGGATTCATTTCGCTGACCTCACGCACGCCACGATAAACAAAGTGCGCCAGATATTTGGTCTCGCCGACATTCAGCGTGAAGTCATAGACCGGAGAAAAACCGTCGTCCCCATCCCCCGGGAACGGCGCGAACAGGGCATCGCCGATGTTGCCGCTGCCGATGAATGCGGCGGCCGAACGATTGCTCCAGGCGACGCCAACCGGCGGATCACCGGCCGCAGAATTGGCGTCAACGGCGCCCTGAATGGACACCATCCAGTTGTCAGCGGTCGTAATGAAGAGGTCGCCCGATGAAGTGCCCGCAACGCGCGTGTTGCCGTCGGAGCCAAGATCGCCATTGGCAGCACCAAACGCAATGCGCACTTTGCGCACGGCGCCGGAGGTGTTGCTGACCTTGTCGACATAGCGCAGCAGGTTGGTGCCGGGGATGGCGTAAAGGCTGCGCGTAATGCTGACGCCGGCGGCGACGTAGGGCGTGGTGGTGACCATACGATTGCTGCCGGATGCAACAAGGCCCAGCGTGTCGACGACCGACGACGCCTGCAGCGTCATGCTGGCCGCGTCCTTGACTTCGATTCGCAAGCCACCGTAGCTGTCAAATGCGTCCTGATTGCCGTCGCCGACGTAGCCCTCGGATTCATCGATGTCCCAGATCAGTCCGTTCGCGGATGGCAGGTTGACCGCCGCTGCCCGGTTCTGCGCATTGCCGTGGGTCTCGGCGGCGTGGGCAGACAGCGCCAGCGTCGCAGCGAATCCGAGCGCCGTGAACAGCGCGGTGGCTCTTGAAATCTTGATCATGGTTCCCTCTTCAGTTTTTTGCGAATACTAATTGCCGCATCCGGCCGTTGTCGTGAGGCCGAATGGCAGAAGTTCAGTTTGATACGGGCACGCACACCACTAGGGTATTGTGCCATCGGGTGTCGTGACGCATTCTCGTTGCCCAGACCGGACCCTGCGATCTTTATGATGATAGCGACAAGTGTGGCGAATGAGGTGTTGTTTGTGCGGGATTTGAGACGCGGCGATAGACGAAAACAGGGGCTCGCAGACAACCAGCCCCGGCCACGGCACAACCATCGTGCGGCCTGGCAGGC